>JBFHKI010000126.1:0-6063 GCA_041595415.1 Pseudomonadales bacterium
CCAGACGGCCATGCTCCCGCCGGGGTAATGGCTGATCATACCCACGCCGAGGGTGAATGGATGGTCTCTTACGCCTACATGGATATGGCGATGGCAGACAATTTACAGGGGTCGGATGATATCGGCTTGGCCGATATCCTTATGCCCATGCCGGGTACCTATATGGTTGCCCCGCAAGAAATGAGTATGGGCATGCATATGCTCGGAGCTATGTACGCTCCCACTGATAAATTGACACTGATGTTTATGGCCAACTTTATCGATACCGAGATGGATCATATCACCGCCATGGGAGGCGCCTTTTCTACCAGCAGCTCCGGTTTGGGCGACAGCAGCATTGCCGCGTTGTTCAGTTTGGCAAAGTCATCAGAAGCCAGCTCCCATATTACGCTGGGTTTGTCTCTGCCAACGGGTTCCATTGATAAAACCGGCGTAACACCCGCCAGCGCGCCCAATAAAGCGCAACTGCCTTACCCGATGCAACTCGGTTCCGGCAGCTATGCCCTGGACACCGGCTACACCTACAACCGTTATTATTCGACATGGTCCTGGGGTAGCCAGATAAAGGGTAAGCTTCAATTGAACGACAATGACCGGGACTACAAGCTCGGCAGCCGGATCACCGCAACAGCTTGGACAGCAAAACCACTCACACCTTACCTGAGTATTTCCGCCCGACTGGAGTGGCAGGACTGGGCCGATATCGATGGCGCAGACCCCGACCTCAACCCCGCCATGGTGCCCACTGCGGATCCCGACTTGCGTGCCGGCAGCCGCCTAGACGCGGGAATTGGTATCAACTGGGTCACCTTGGCCAGTACACACACTACCCTGAGATTGGCTGCGGAATATCTGCTTCCCGTGCATCAGGATCTGGACGGCCCGCAACTGGGAACCGATCAGTCGCTGGTTTTAAAGACCCAGTTTTCTTTCTAGAAAAACAAGCTCTAAAAAAACATCCGGATAACCGAAAAGTTATCCGGATGTTTTTGGTATCAGCTTATTCCTGACGAAAAACGACGGGGTTCCTACCCTTAGTCCGTAACCGCCCCCAGAGATGCCGAAGAAACCTGCTTGGCGTATTTTGCCAATACACCGCGTTTGTACCGCGGTTCGGGGGCAACCCAGTTGGTTTTGCGTTTGGCCAGCTCGCTCTCTTCCACATGCAGAGTGATTTGATTTTGCTCGGCATCGATGGTGATTTGATCGCCGTTTTGGACCAGGGCTATAGGGCCACCATCTGCTGCTTCCGGCGTAACGTGGCCGACAACAAATCCATGGCTACCGCCGGAGAAACGACCATCAGTCATAAGCGCAACATCGTTACCCAAACCCCGGCCCATAATGGCGGAAGTTGGGCTCAGCATTTCCTGCATGCCGGGGCCGCCTTTGGGGCCTTCATAACGGATAACCACCACATCACCGGCCACCACATCACCGGCCAAAATAGCCTGATAACTCTGTTTCTCGGATTCATAAACCTTGGCCGTTCCGGTAAATTTGGTGCCCTCTTTACCTGTCACCTTGGCCACAGCACCGTCCGGTGCCAGATTGCCGCGCAGAATGCGCAGGTGGCTATCGGCCTTGATAGGGTTATCCAAAGCGCGGATTATGTCCTGCTCTTCCGGGTAAGGTGCGACCTCTGCGAGATTTTCCGCCAAAGTTTTGCCGGTGACTGTCATGCAATCTCCATGCAATAACCCGGCATCCAACAGGATCTTCATCAGGGGCTGAATCCCCCCGATAGCGACCAATTCGGACATCATATATTTGCCGCTGGGACGCAAATCTGCCAGTAGTGGTACACGTTTTCCAATCTCGGTGAAATCATCCAAGGACAGCTCGACATTAATGGCATGAGCCATAGCGAGTAAATGTAATACCGCATTGGTGGAACCGCCCAGGGTAATGACTACCGTAATCGCATTTTCAAAGGCCTTGCGGGTCATGATATCGCCCGGTTTGATATCCAGTTCCAGCAGCTTTTGCACCGCTGCACCTGCGTTGCGGCAATCCTGAATTTTGTCGCCTGACACAGCATCTTGCGCTGAACTGCCGGGCAGGCTCATACCCAGTGCTTCAATAGCTGAAGCCATGGTATTAGCGGTATACATACCGCCACAGGAACCCGGCCCGGGTATTGCCTTGCGCTCAACATCATCGAGCTGCACCAGATCAATATCGCCCTTGGCGTACTGACCTACAGCTTCAAAAACCGAAATAATATCGGTGTGCCCCTCGCCAGGCTGAATTGTGCCACCGTAAACAAAAACTGATGGGCGGTTCAGGCGCGCCAAGCCAATGATGCAGCCAGGCATGTTTTTGTCACAACCGCCTATAGCCACCAGACCATCGAAACCTTCGCAGCCAGCCACAACCTCAATGGAGTCTGCAATCACTTCACGCGAAACCAGAGAATACTTCATGCCCTCGGTACCGTTTGAGATACCGTCGGAAATGGTAATGGTATTAAAAATAATGCCCTTTGCACCGGCTTCGTCAGCCCCGGCACAGGCCTCACGAGCCAATTGATCAATGTGCATATTGCAGGGAGTGACCATGCTCCAGGTGGAGGCAATACCAATTTGCGGCTTTTTAAAGTCGGCGTCGGTAAAGCCGACGGCGCGCAACATGGAACGGCCGGGAGCCTTTGTTGGTCCGTCTACAATTTCACTGGAGTGGCGGCGTGTTGAATCTGTCATTTTAAAATCGTCTTCGTTAGAAATATGGACATTGCAAATTTTGCGCGGCAATTATGCCCCAAGCGAATCCGAGTTTAACTTTTTCTGTGCGCCTTTTCCTGCCTGAGCTCTGAATGTAAAAAAACACAGATAAAAAAAGCACCTCAAAGGGTGCTTTTTTCAAAATTGTCGGGCGAGGATCAAGGCCCCCAGTTGGCAAACTGTCGAAAGCGTTTTTCGGTGACCACCGTCCATTGATCTCTGGTGGTGTCGGTACCGGCAGATTCCAATCCGGGGTGCTGCGCCATAACCGAGTCGATGATATCGATGTCCGCAGGATTGGCATCCACCATAAGCAAATGCTCACCCTGTTCCAATCGCGCCTGAAAGCGTTTAAATCGTGAGCTGGGCAGATGTGAACCGATCAAACCTGCCTCCCAGGTGCTAAAGCCAAGGCAGACTATAGCCAGCATGATAAAAGGCGCCCAACCAATACTTTGGGTTGCCCCCAGCCTGTCGGCGAAAAACAGTACCAACGCAGCCAATATCAAACCTATTATGACCCCTTTATAGGTTGTACTTATCACATCGGTTCTAAACCAGGAGTAGACCTGATTCAGATTGCGAGCCTTGACGCCAGCGTCATCATTACTAAGTACGTGAATTTGCCCCCGTGAAATCCCGGCCTGCTCCAAAGATCTTTCTACCTTCTCAAGATCATCCAATTTGTTACTGATATAAAAATAGCGCCTCATGGAATCGTCCTCTTATGGTTGAGAATTACTCTTGGCAGTAGGGACCACGCCTCCCCGCGCTATCCCCCTTGCCCCATATTAGACCCCTATACAGGGAAATTGCACCACTTTCTGAGCAACAGGTAATTTGTTCGACAACCGCAGGGCTTTACATAGGCCCATGAAAACAGAACAATTGCCGCCCTAGGACGCCCCTGCGTTCCGCCCGCTATTTGCAAAGAGGAAATCAATGCCTGCGAAAGTCGCTATAGTGATGGGATCAAAAAGTGATTGGCCCACCATGGAATTGGCCGCCCAACTGCTTGAGGAGTTACAAGTCTCCTATGATGTGGAAGTTGTTTCCGCACACCGTACGCCGGACAAAATGATGGATTTTGCCGGGTCAGCGGTGCAACGTGGTATTGAAATCATCATCGCCGGCGCCGGCGGCGCTGCTCACTTGCCGGGTATGATTGCGTCAAAAACCCGATTACCCGTTCTGGGGGTACCAGTGGAATCCAAAGCCCTGAAAGGTATGGATAGTCTCTTGTCCATTGCTCAAATGCCCAGAGGGGTGGCCGTGGGGACCTTGGCTATTGGCCAAGCCGGAGCCTTCAACGCCGGCTTGCTTGCCGCCCAGATTCTGGCAAACAGTGATTCGGCTCTTGCAGCAAGAATTGACGACTTTCGCGAAAAACAAACCGCGGCGGTATTGGCCAACCCGGATCCTCGAGACTAATGTCAAGAATTTGGGTTTTGGGCGCCGGACAACTCGGCGCCATGTTGCGCAGCGCTGCTGATACGCTGCATCTGGACGTACGACCTGTGGATATCGATTCTGGCCAGCAGTTGGATCTGAGAGATAACGATATTGTCACCGCAGAACGGGAACAGTGGCCAGAAACTTCTGTTACCAAGCAGCTTTCGACCCACGGCAATTTTGTCAATAAAGCGGTTTTTGGTCGCTTGGCCGACCGCCTGACGCAAAAACAGATCCTCGATGATCTCGGCATAGCGACAACCACTTGGCGTGCCGTAGAACAAGTTACCGATACCAAAGAACTCTACTCACAGCTCGGCGACGAAGTGCTGTTAAAGCGACGCACTGGCGGCTATGACGGTCGCGGCCAGCATTGGTTAAAACAAGCTCAACAAGACAATATTCCCGATGACTGGCGCGATGCCGCAATCGCCGAAAAGAAAATTCCGTTCGAAGACGAAGTCTCTGTTATTGGCGTGCGTAGTAGCAATGGCGAAAAAGTCTTTTATCCCCTGTCCCTGAACCTGCATGTAAACGGCATTTTGATGGGCACACTGGCTCCGGTAAAACGCATTGCAACATTGCAGAGCCAGGCGGAAGAGATGCTGGGTCGCCTTATGGACGGCCTCGATTATGTGGGCGTCATGGCTATGGAGTGTTTCCGGCTTGGTGACCAGCTTATAGTAAACGAGGTAGCTCCCCGGGTGCATAACTCAGGCCACTGGAGCCTTACCGGGGCCGATATCAGCCAGTTTGAATACCATCTTCGAGCAGTGGCCGACCTACCTATTCCGGCCCCCAAAGCAAAGGGCCCGAGCGCTATGGTAAATCTGATTGGTACCGAGTTCTCGGTGCAATGGCAGAATATTCCGGGGGCAGAGGTATACTGGTACAACAAAGAAGTACGACCGGGTCGCAAAGTGGGTCACATCAACTTTTGTAACTCGGATATAAAGGCTTTGAGTGCCTCGTTGCAGCAGCTTAAAAAATTACTTCCACAAAACTACGATAAAGTAATCAACTGGCTCGATAACAACTTGGCCTGATACCTCGGGGGAGGTAAATGAAAGACGGGGGAGCAAAACCAGCACAGTTGCTCATGGGCCTTGTGGTATCCGTGGCAGTTTATCTGTTGATGAGTCTTTCCGGTGTGGAAAGAGACGTGTCCACTACGGCCGCTATTACCGCCTTCACCGCTTGGCTGTGGATTACCGAAGCGCTGTCGATCCCTGTGACCTCACTGATTCCTATCGCGGCTTTTCCACTTTTTGGCGTTCTCAGCTTTAATGACGCAGCCGCCGGACTGGGAAACCACGCGATTATTTTACTGATGGGCGGTTTTATGATGGCCAAGGGGCTGGAGAAATCCGGAGTTCATCGACGAATGGCCCTTGGCATACTACATGCAGTGGGCGCCCGCGGCGGCAAACGTATTGTTATTGCCTTTATGTTAACTTCTGCCCTGCTCTCGATGTGGATCAGCAATACCGCTACAGCGCTGATGCTGATGCCAATCGCACTGGCTGTACTCGGCCATTTAAAAGACGATCGACTAAATCTGCCAGTCGTACTAGGTATTGCTTTTGCCTGTAATCTCGGCGGCATAGCAACTCTGGTAGGCACACCACCCAATGTCATTTTTGCCGGTATATTTCAGCAATACAGTGGCAACGAGTTTTCTTTTTTACGCTGGATGAAGCTGGGTTTACCCGTAGTCCTGATCGGCCTGCCACTAATGGCACTTTGGCTGGTTCGCAATGTCGAAGCGGGCCACAAAGTGGAACTTCCCCCACAGGGCGAATGGAAAATCGAAGAGAAACGGGTTTTGGTGGTTTTTCTGGCTACGGTATTTTTATGGATCTTCAGAACCGAACCCTTTGGCGGCTGG
>JBFHKI010000127.1:0-6042 GCA_041595415.1 Pseudomonadales bacterium
AATTTGGCATCCTTATGTAGTCTGCCAGAGTGGGGCGTCCGTCGGGGTCGGTAAACTGACACAAGACCCCATAAGGTTTGTTAAATAATATGATTTTGGTCACGCTTTTCCTCTAGAATGTTTGGAGGTTATGAACACAAATAACCCCGCTACCCATTTCTTAAACTCCCTCGATAAGAATTCATCATATGGCCAGAGCATTGTATAAGTTAAGCGTCAGCTTGATCTTGATTTTCGCTTCACTCTTCAGCTCTGCACAGCAAGCACCTTCCATGCTGGATATATATCGAGACAGCATTTACCAGATAGTGGTCAATGAAAAGGAGACCGGCAACAAGAGCGCTTTGGGTTCCGGTTTTCAGGTCACGCCACAGGGGCTTATCGTCACTAATTACCATGTGGTTTCCGGTTACATTTTTGAACCGGATCAACGCTGGTTGCAATATGTTGACTCTGATGGTGAGACCGGCACCCTTCGCCTTATAGATTTTGATGTGATTAACGATGTCGCCCTCTTGAAGGCGGATGATGTGCAGCAAAGTTTTTTTGAAATAAGTCGCACCAGTTACCGCAAAGGCGATCGGATTTTTGCTATGGGCAACCCCCATGACTATGGCATGTTGGTGGTTGATGGCGCCTACAATGGTATTGCTGAGAACAGCTATATCGAAAAAATACTTTTCTCCGGCTCGCTCAATTCAGGAATGAGCGGTGGGCCCGCCGTTGATTCCAGAGGCCAAATAGTGGGGGTCAATGTGGCCACGGCAGGTAGTCAACTCAGTTTTCTGGTCCCTGCGGATAAAATTCTTGCTTTGATGGAAGATAACAACCGACCGCAATCCGCCAGTCGGTATATGGAGCATATACATCAGCAGATTAAGGCTTTCCAGACGGAATACTATGATCAGTTGCTTGCTGAAACCTGGCCGGACCAACCTCTTGGAGAGGATGCTCATGTGGTCGGCGAATTGGCCCGCGACCTGAGTTGCTGGGGCAGTGACAACCAAAATCGCCCTAATGCCGAGGATATCCGTATCTTGGAATTGTCTTGTAATAATGGCAATTACACCTTCTTGCAAAATCGTTTTAACCTTGGCCAGATGCATTACTCTTTTTACTACTATCAAACCGACAGTCTGACGCCCAATCAGTTTCACAATGCTATAGGTCAGCAAAATTTTTACCCGGACAACCAGGCTCCGGAACGTTACGTTACCGGTTTTGAGTGCCAGCAAAACTATGTGGATATCGGTGATAACAGTGAATCGGACAGTTTTCGCCAGGCGGGTTTATGTTTCCGAGCCTATCAGGATTTTCCGGGACTATATGATGTTCTCTACTACCTCTTTCAGGGGCGGAACAGCCAGGCATTAGTTAGCCACTTCACTCTTTCCGCGGTTACCAAAGAAATCGCTTTGGATTTCACAGAGAAATTTATGGGGGTGGCTAAATGGAACTAGCGATTGAGGTGTTTGAGCAGGGGCAACACCGATCCTTTGTAGTGCGCAGCTCCAAGCCTTTGGTTCATATTGGTCGCGGCTGGAATAATGAAGTGATTGTCCGCGACCCTTTGGTGGATGCAGAACACCTGCAAATATACACAGACGATGCCGGTTTTATCCGGGTACGAGATCTGCAAAGTAAAAACGGTACGCGTTTAAAAGGGAAAAAACTCCCCCCAGATGCCGAATTGCCTTTTGGAGAAGTTATTCGAATTGGACATAGCAGTATCATAATTCACAAGGGCAGTGAACCTGTAAAAGACGCCGAGCCAATTCCTCAGTTCGAGCCTGTTATTGAGCGCATGCAGCAGCCCTCAATAGCAATATTTGCGCTTTTTGCTGCACTCTTGGTGGCTTTCCTCAGCGGACAATTTTCACCGGATATTTCAATCGAAAACGATGACCGGATCGGCCGGGCAATGTTCTTTGGTTTGGGGCTGATATTCTGGTCGTCTCTTTGGGGTGTTGTTGCCAGGCTACTACGTCATGAAATGGCATTCTGGGGGCATCTGACGCTTTCCAGCGTAACCTGTAGCTTTATTTTGATAGCCGACTTCTTTATCGACTGGATGAGTTTTAATCTCTTGTCCGTACCGCTCAGCAATTACGGCTATTCTGTGCTCTTTTCCATAGCCCTTATTGGCTGGATCTTTATTGGTCTTGATATGAGCACCAGACTAAAACCCCTGCGCCGAGCGGCTATATCCTTTGGTATAACCGGCATGGTGGTTTTGGTGATGTTTGTCTTCCCTGTAGGAGGTCGAGTCGAGCCTGATCCCGGAACTCCCCCCATGGTGAATTTGACTCAGCCACCATCCCGTTTGGTCGTTAAAGATATCAGTGTTGAAGAGTTTCTACAGCGTTCTGCAAATATCTTTGACTCACTTGATCAGCGAGTAGCTGAAGGGAACTAGGTTCTGTCTGTCGGGGCCATCCAACAGACAGAACCTTGATTTACAAATCCCCCGGTTTAGTTCCTGATGCCCAGGTTCAGATCTTGCCGGACATTTATAGTTGAACCGGGAATAGCCGGCAAACCCAGCAAGCTCAAGGCCAGATTGCCCGAATCACCATTGCGAATGGGTTGTTTAGTCTGGGTATAGTCCGGGTTATCGAAGCCTGGATCGGCTCTTGATTCGGCGTTCAGCTCATAGATATTTTTACCCGGAGCGATACCGCCGCCCCAAGCGTAGAAGGGTATGGTGTAATTCAGAGGGTTATCGGAATCTTCGTGTCTGGTGCCGGTACCACCATGATCTGCGACCAGAATAATAGCCGTGTCTTGTAAAACAGGGTTTTCATCAATGACCGAAAATATCTTCTGCAAGTAACTATCTACTCGTCTGACTGCTGCCTGATAACCCTCTGTTGTCCATCTTTCGCCGTGACCGGCACTGTCGGTATCAACAATGTGTACAAATGAGAAGTCGGCAGGAGAGCTCTGCAGAAAAGAAGTAAACTCGTCAACCATGGCAGTAGCCGTCCGGTCCGGTGAAGCAAAATAATAGGTGTCAATTTTGTCCCGGCCATTGTCAGCACCCAGAGTGTCCGGGGCGCCATTTTGTGTGTTATAGCTTTGCTCAAAGAGTGCAAATTTATCCTTGCTGACGAATAGGGCTGTTGTCAGGCCATGGTCATGGGTGACATCAAAAACGCTGGCGATATAACCATACTCAGCACTGTTGTTATGCAGGGTAGCGGTAGGCGCCGGCATATCGTTCATAATTTGCCCATGCCCAGAGTCGCCGGTAACCCCGCGGCTTGTCATCATTGAAGAATGATTTGGCAGGGTGCGAGTGTAATCAAAATCGGTTCGGGCATTGTTGGTCCACACCCCTTCAGTCTGAAACCGGTAAAAACCGGGCAGGTTATCTGCTCCCAATTGCTCGATAATATCCGGTCGCAATCCATCTATAGATATGAGTATTACCCTGTCGGCCGCCAAGGACGAATTTGCAACGCCTATCAATGCCAAAAAAATAAAGCCGTACAAAATTTTTATTGACTGAAACATTATTATTCCCCTGTAAAGAGTGATGTCCTTATGGATTGCCCGTGGAACTTCCGTCCAAATCGGGCGCCGTACCTGTTTTTATATGTTGGTGTCCCGGAGAGGATTTGAACCTCCGACCTAGCGCTTAGGAGGCGCTTGCTCTATCCAGCTGAGCTACCGGGACATATTTTTGCGGGGAAAGACTAACGCGATTTATTTCGAGTGCAAGAACAAATTATTTTAAATTTTTTATCAATACATCTCGGGCTTCATTCAGTTTGGTGGCGAAATAGGCGCTGCCCCCCTTGTCCGGATGTACTTTTTGCATTTGTTTTTTGTAGGCTAGTTGGATGTCATCCTTGCTAGCCCCTTCTGCTACCTCCAATACCTGACGCGCTTCTTCCAGACTCATTGTTGAGGCTTTGGATGCTTCCTTTGTGTTTGGGCTCTGACGTTTGGCGTAAATCTGTGCCAATGCCGGGAAAAACCTGAACAGGGCAGCAAATACGAACTTGAGAATTGGAAAAAGCGCGGCAAAAATGGCTCCAAGCCAATGTATACGGCCCATAGCCGCCAATACAAAAATAACAGCCAACAAACCGTAAAGTATGGCATTTCGCACCAGGCGCCGACGTTCAGCTTCGTCAGGAGCATTTTTCCAGCGCCACCAAAAAAAACCACCCGCGATCAAAAGAGCTATTAGATATATTCGCATCATAAATTTGGAGTTGGGCGCTTATACGCCTGTCGGGTTTTCCTTTGCCTGGCAGTAATGGTTTAAGTTGTGGTTAGGCATTATAGTTTTTCCTGTGGAAAGCACATCATGCAATTCGGTTTCTGAATATGTTTCGTTTCAAGCCTGAAAAATTACTTCCCTCTGAAGCCTGTTTGGCTGGTCGTGATGAACCGGTAAATATTAGTGGTACTCATGCCGTTAATGGCCATTCATTTCTACCTCCTTACGCCGAGGATTTTTGCAGCTTACGCCTTGGTATGGGTTGTTTTTGGGGCGCAGAACGACTGTTCTGGAAAACGCCGGGAGTGTGGGTCACAGCGGTGGCATATGCAGGCGGGGTTACCAAAAACCCGAGTTATGAAGAAGTCTGTAGCGGTTATACCGGTCACACCGAAGTAGTCCAGCTTGCATTTCAACCGGAAATTATTTCTTTGCAGCAGATTTTGAAGCTTTTTTGGGAGAATCACGATCCAACCCAAGGTATGCTTCAGGGTAATGACCGCGGAACACAGTACCGCAGCGCACTGTATCTTGAGGATCAAATTCAGTTGCAAACAGCTATAGCTTCAAGAGATAGCTATCAGGAGCAGCTTGACCTGAATGGAATGGGGCAGATCACAACAGAAATACGGGTTGAGCCAGTTTTTTACTTCGCCGAGGAATTTCACCAACAGTATTTACATAAAAACCCCGGAGGTTATTGCAACTTGCGGGGTACAGGTGTCTATTGTGTTGGTTGAACAAGCTCTCCATGCTATCTTGCACCTGATAAAAATAATCCGGCAAGTAGCTTTAAACCTTTAGTTTTACTACCTAACTTCTTGTGAATTAACGATGTTCAAGTCTTTACCGCAATGCTGTTTTAACCTGTTGATAGTTACCTGTATAACTCTTTTAAGTGCCTGTAGCAGTGAGCCGGATGAGACCCGGGTAGAGCAGGGTACTCGTGAAGGGGTGCTGCATTTTGGTAATGGAACAGAGATTCAGGGACTTGATCCGCACATTGTCACCGGACGTCCCGAGCACCATGTAATTACGGCTTTGTTTGAGGGGCTTGTGACCAAAAATCCCTATACCCTGGATATTGAACCAGGTGTTGCTGAAAGCTGGGAAATTAGTGAAGACGGGCGGGTCTACACTTTTCATTTACGCCACAACGCTTATTGGTCCAATGGTGATCAGATTACCGCTGAGGACTTTGTCTGGTCTTGGCAGCGCGCTCTGACCCCGGAACTGGCCAGCCAATACAATTATATGTACTTTCCGATTCTGAACGCCGAAGCCTTTGCCCTAGGTGACATTGAAGATTTTGGTCAGGTCGGGGCCAAGGCGATAGACGATTTTACTCTTGAGGTTCGGCTCAAAGAGCCAACCCCTTATATGCTACAAATCTTTGATCACTACAGTACCTTTCCGGTACACCGTGGAACGATAGAAGCTTTTGGCTCGCCTTCTGATCAGTTGTCCCAGTGGGCACGGGTAGGCAACATCGTCACCAACGGTCCCTTTGTGCTTACCGAGTGGGAAATCAATTCTCATGTGCGGGTCGAAAAAAGCCCGAGTTATTGGGATGCGGATTCAGTCAAAATCAACGCTATAGTTTTTTATCCGACAGAAAATATCACCACGGAAGAACGTATGTTCCGTGACGGTCAGCTGCACCGGACAGAAGATGTACCGGTCGACAAGGTAAGCGTCTACCTTAACGAAAACCCGGAAGTATTCCGCAACGAACTCTACAACGGCTCTTATTACTACAATATCAATACCACCAAACCGCCCTTTGATGATGTCCGCGTTCGCCGCGCTCT
>JBFHKI010000128.1:0-6037 GCA_041595415.1 Pseudomonadales bacterium
TACCGTCCAAACGCTGAATTTGAAACTCGTCCTTGAGTTGGGCATCCCTGAGAAAGTTGAAGTGGGTATCGCGGTGGCCGCCGATAATGCTGGCGCCGTAACCGGGCAGGTCGGTGCCCTGGTGGTGGCCGGGTCCAAAGGCCAGAGAGTTACCCTCGGCGCCTTCCAGAACATAGAGATCGATATCCCTACTCTCTTGGCGAATACGAGCGACGGGCCAGGTGTCGGCCCAAGGCCAGGGATTGTGTGTTTCTCCTGTATTCAGAGTTTCCCCCCAGGCTTGGGCAATAAGTATTTGCGCAAGCTGGGCTTTGGCTTTTATCCACAGGGCGCTGCTGTAGTTGAGCAGGGCTGAGGCAACCAGTGCGGAGATGACCAGTTTCTTTATCATCTGTTGGTCCGGAAATTTTTGACCATACGTAGGAAGCGGTTGCGGTAGATACTGATGAGGGCCAACAGGGAAAGGTTTGCCACCCACCAATGCAGGGGTAGCCAGGTTGCAGTTTGGGGGTAGGTCTGTGGTTGCAGGTTTTGGCCCCGGCCTACCGCATTAGGGATTGCTGCGGGTCTGAGGGGCATGTTGTCCGGTCGAACAATTCTTTCTTCCACCGCAACAAGGCTGGTATAGGCGGAGATCAGTTTGTGTGGGATGGCAACCTGCAGTACCTCGGTACGCACTTCTGCGGCATTGCGGCCGCGGCTAAGACCATCCATTAGAGCGGCAATTTTATGGCGGGCCCAAAGTGTGGCTACCCCAGTGTGAGGTGTAGAAGTTTCAGGCGAGCCGCCCGCTTGCGCTGCTTGGGGGGATTGCAGCATGAGCCGTTGAGTCCAGGGAGATTGGGCGGTAGCACCACTTATAGTTAGTTCGCCATTAAGCTCACTGGCTTTGACGCTCATTACGAGCGGCTCGCCTGAATAAAGGTCCGGAATGCGTTCTGGAAAAAATTCGATATCCGCGCCGGCCGAATCGGGCCATTGGATCTGCAGGTCACTGAGTATCGGTGATTCCAGTTTGCGGAACAGGTTGTTCATCCGGCCACTGATTTCCGATTGCTGGCTGATGTACTCATAGGTACCGCGACCAAAGCGCGCGGCGCGGCTCATAAAATGGCTGTTGGGCGCCGAGCCGATGCCGACGGTAAACAGCCTGGCGTCATCCAGTTGCTGGTGGATTAGTTCAAAGAGTTCAGCTTCGTTGCCGATGGCACCGTCGGTAATAAAGAGCACCTGTTTCAGGTACCCCTCTGTAGCTGGTGTGCTCAGAGCCTGCGCAAGTGCGGGCAACATATTGGTACCGCCAGTGGAGCGTAACCGCCGTACAAAATTGGATGCCAGTTGCAAGTTGGCCTGGTTGGCCGGTACCGGGGCTGCAAACAGCGCCCGGTGGTTGGTGTTGAATTCGATAATGTTAAACAGATCCCCGTCATCTATACGGCGGAGGGCCAGCTGCAAACTGGATTTGGCTTGATCGATGGAACTGCCGCCCATAGAGCCGGAGGTATCGATAATAAAGACAACCTCTCGCGGCAAGTCCTGCTCTTCGGCGGCCTGGATCTGAGGCGGCAGCAACATCAAAAGGGCGTAATCTTCTCCGTCGATATGTTCCTGGAAAACTGCGGCCTCAGGTTGTGCGCTGGCAATGGGTACCCACTCCAGCCAGAAATCACGATTCATTGAGGTAGGCCTGCTCAGGCTGATCTGTTCAACAGATCCCTGTTTGTTGAGGTCGATATCGTGGTTGCGGCTGCTGATTCTGGACAGCAGCAGGCCCGCTTCCAGCTGGATGTCAATCTGTATCGGGTTAACTGGCTCATCTTCCGGATCAGGCAACATAAAGGGTGAAATCCGATCGGCGTCGGGAACCTGGGTTGTTGCCTGAGCCCAGCCAAAGGGGCTGGTGCGGTAGCTTTGTTCCTCTGCCGGCTCGATCAGGGTAGGCCCTGGCATAAAACGGGGCGTGATGGTGGTTGGCAGATAAAAACTGAAGGTGCCACTGTCGTAGGAAACCGCTTGTACAAAGTTGAGTATTACCTCGATCTGCTCACCGGGTGCAATATTGGCAACACTTTGGGTAAAGAGATTGGGGCGCTGTTGTTCGGTCAGGGCGGCGACTTGCCCATTACTTTTGGCTTGTTCATAGATGGCGCGGGCTTCGGCCTTTTCTTTGATCTCGGCACGGATAACGCGTTCACCGAGGCGTATTTCCATTTCGTTGACGGCGGCATTTTCCGCCAGAGGGAAAACGTAAACCGCTTCTCGCCAGTCTCGCGAGTCGTTTTTAAATGTCTGTCGATACTGAACACGGGCGATCATGCCCTGAATCTGTACCTCGACCTCGGTACCCAGGTGTACAGCCTGTTGAAACTGTCCGTTGTCGGTTTGAAACAGAAGTTGGCCAGATTCGGCCTCGTTCAAGGATGCCATAGTGCCCGTTTGGGCTTTGGCGGCCTGGGAAACAATAAAGGCCAACAGGCCGATAATCAGAAGCGACGCCAGATGTTTGGCCGCTTGGTATCTTCTCGGGCGGGGGAAATCGAGCTTTTGTTGCATGGGACGCTTGGGAAATAACATGATCTGCTGCTCTGGTTATTTGAGCGCTATAAAAGCAGCAGAATGTGGATTTCAGACTTGGTAAATCTGGCTATTTTCTGGTGAAAGCTGATGGATTGTGGTTTTGCCGTTTGCTGGAGAAGCCGGAATAAAAAAAGCGGCCATTGGCCGCTTTTGTCTTGCTGTAAAAAATGAAATTACATCGCTGGTTTCCTTGCCCTCAATACAAAGCGATCGGTATTTCTGTCCAGTTCACGCTGATGCAGCGTGTGGTCGTCAGCGGGGTTGTTTAGCATATAGGCTTGGGCTTCCACTACAAATCCTGCGGCTTCGATCAGTTCAATGGCGCTGTTTACATCGATGCGGTGCAGGGCCTGGTTGTCCATTCCGGGAGAGCCTTCGTGGTCAATAACGGCCAACACGCCACCGGGTTTGAGAGCGTCGTACATGGCACCGAGAAATTCCAGCCCAGCTTCGCGACTGCCATTGGCGTTGTCGTGCAGGTTAAGCGCGGTCCAGGCTGCGTCCGCCTGGCCATCTATCCCATAGCCCTCGGCATTCTCCGCAACGATAGGCACGATGTTGGGGAAGCGTTCGATTTTTAGTGCTTGTGCCGGAGCAACACGCTCGGCAAAACGCGACGAGTTCTGCGCATAGACTTTGCCCGTTGGCCCAACGGCGGCGGCCAGAACTTCGGCGTACCAGCCCGAGCTGGAAAAGGCATCCAGAACGGTCATGCCGGTTTCAATACCGATAAATTCAATAACCTCAATCGGCTTTCGCGACTCGTCGCGGACGGCGTCGGCTTCGTCGCGGGCCGGGTTAGCCAGTGCCGCTGCGATGCGATCTGAAACTTCGTCAGCTGCAGCTGAAAATGCGGTAGTGGCTATCAGTACCGATAGCGCTGAGGTAAATGCGAGTTTCCAAGTATTCATTGTGGTGCCCCCTAATAATTTAGTGCGCTGATTCTAACGCGGTTCTGTGTCCAAAAGTGGAGTCTGTAGCATGGGAAACATAATTTATTATCGACTGAGACGCCTCTCTTTGGCAGCGTGATAGCGAATTTATAACGGGCTGACTTGTGCCCGGGAACAAACTGTTGAAAACTAACAAGCCAAATTTGCCACTACACTTCCCGGGGGAAACCATGTGCGATGATTTAACTGTTCAGGAAAACGAAGAATTTTTGGCCCAGAAAGCAGGCCTGACACGTCGTCAATTTACACAACTATCTGCCGGAGCCGCCGCGCTTTCTATGCTGCCGCCTGTGGCCAACGCCCAGGATATTGTCGAGCAGGATGTGAATGTGCCCATGAGCGGTGGTGAGATGTCGGATTGCTATTTTGTGCACCCGGCAACAGGTAAACACCCGGCGGTAATTTTTTGGCCCGACATTATGAGTATCCGTCCGGCATTTCGAGAGATGGGTAAAAGATTGGCTCAATCTGGTTATTCAGTACTGGTAGTAAATCCTTACTACCGAACAGTAAATGGCCGCATCACTCCTGAGGGAATGGGTTTTAATAACCCCGAGGTGCGGGAGATTTTGTTACCCCACGCCCGTACCCTGTCACCGGAAACCTGTGTTCTGGACGGCCGCGATTATGTGAAATATCTGGATGCCCAGGCGTCGGTTGATACCGGCCGCAAAATAGGTACAGCCGGATACTGTATGACCGGTTCCTACGTGATGCGTTTGGCGGCGGATATGCCGGATCGTATTGGTGCCGGTGCCTCTTTCCACGGCGGTGGTCTGGTTGCGGACAATCCCGCCAGCCCCCACTTGCTGGCCGATAAAATAAAAGCTGGCTTGCTGATCGCCATTGCCCAAAACGACGATGAAAACCAGCCGGAAGCCAAAACCGTTTTGCGCCAATCTTTTGATGCGGCGGGTGTAGAAGCGGAGATTGAGGTCTATCCGGCGCAGCACGGTTGGTGTCCTCTGGATTCCTATGTGTATGACAATGACGAAGCCGAACGTGCCTGGTCGCGAATGCTGGACTTGTTTGAGCGCAAGTTGGCTTAGATGAAAGTCATCTGCCGTTTACTTTCGGTAAGCGGTTTGTTTTTTCTGTCCACTACTGCCTTGGCGGGCGGTAGTTTGGGTGTGGATTATCTCAGCAGCGAGGTTGTTGTTTCCGGATTCCGGGATACTGAAACCCGGATTGAATCTGCCGGCCCGGGTGCTTCCTGGGCCTTTGACCTGTCTGATAACTGGGCTGTCAACCTGGGTTATTCCCGGATTGATAGCGGCGGTCAGGTACAAACCAGCACCAATAACAGAATCAGTATGAAGGTGGAAAGCCAGACGACTGCCGCTAGTCTGGGGTTGTCATACTATGGTGAAAACTTCTGGTTTGGCCTGCGCTTGCGTCAGTCGGAGGACGAGCAGCAAGTTCGCGGCTTCTCCCGGATCAACTCGGCTCTGGATCTGGATATAGACCAGGTACAGGACTCGCAGAGCATCAGTTTTGAAATTGGCCGTGACTGGTTGTTCGGCAACTGGTCACCGGCTTTGTCAGCCAACCTCAGTCATCAAAAGCTGGATATCCAGAGAGAAGAGCGACTGAATACTCTTAACCTCAGTACCATTGAGGGGCTTGAGGAGAATCTCAGCGGGCTGGATCTGGGTATCTCGGCATCAATATCCTACTATTTCCAATTATCGGATTCGGTTTTGCTGGCACCCAGTTTGGGGATTTTTCACCAGATAAATTTGTCCGGCGACGTCAGCGGCTTGGCCGCTTACAGCTGGAGCCGCGGTGGCCGAAATATTCGATCTTCCCAAGATTATCGGGAGGAGCTTAATCAGTTACAGGATACGTCTGTGGACTTTGGCCTGAGCCTGTTGGCCGGGGATTGGCTGGTCAGTATTGGTGGTTTGAGCAGCTTGTCATCTGGTGTAAGGGATAGCTCTTCACCTTCATGGTTCGTCGGTCTTGGTTACGCTTACTGATCACAGATACAACTATCTTTGTTGCCGGTTCAGGAATATTTGCCGTAACTGCTGGCGTTGCTGGACCGACATCGATTGATACAGCTCACGGAGTCTCTGCCGCTGCTGGGCATTGAGGGATTGATAGTTTTCAAATGCACGACGGATCTGTAGCCGCTGGGCATCGGAAAGGTTGCGGAATTGGCGCAGCTGATCAGCTACCTGGGCGCGGGCTTCAGGAGAGAGGTCCTGCCATTCACTAAAACGGGCGCGAGCCGCTTCCCGTTCTGTCTCGTCCAGTTGTAACCAGCGTTCTGCACCGGCAATCATCCGGCTTTTGCGGTCACTATCTATTTCTGCCCAGTTGCCCTCAAAGCGTTGAAGCACTTGTTGGACATCGTCGGACAGCTGATCGAATTCCTGAGCCGTCGCCCAGTCTGAAATTACACAGCTAGTGAGGAGGGAGGCAAAAGCCAGGAATTTAAATTTTTGTCTATTCATCTTCATCACCATTTGCAGTCTCTATTTCTGCAAGTCCTTCATCCGCAA
>JBFHKI010000129.1:0-6005 GCA_041595415.1 Pseudomonadales bacterium
CCAACGTCCGGCCGTACAACGGGGGTGCCGGGTGAATCGTACCTCTGCAGACCCATCCATGGTGGCTGAACGGCACGCATCTTCAGATCTGGATTGAATGTCGCGAAAGATACAATAGGCGCCAGATTTTAACGATAACTGCAGCAGAGATATTTACCTAAACACCAGAGGAAAGGCTTTCGGGAAATTTGTTTGGCGATAACCCGTTGGCCGGATTTACGGGTTCAGCATTACTGTTCATGAAGAATTCTTTCAGCTTATTGACTGCGAGAAGGTTCTTTCGCACTGTCCGCGCTCGAGTTTTCTTTTCTTGGGGGTTTCAGCATGATTTCGCGTCGTGATTTGTTAAAAAAATCAGTTTTGGCCAGCTCCTCTTTGGCGTTCCTGCCTGGCTTGTTAAGTGCGCAGCCTGGTGGCGGTATTATCAAAAGAGCTATTCCAAAAACAGGTGAAGAGTTGCCCATGATCGGTTTGGGTAGTTCCGCAACCTTTTCCTCTCTGGCGAACACCGAGGACGCAACCGCTTTGCGTGAAGTGTTACGTACCCTGATCGATAACGGTGGAAGAGTCTTTGATACCGCGCCAGGTTATGGCGGTGGCACTTCGGAAGAGATTGCAGGTGCCTTTGTGAATGAACTGGGTATTGCCGAAGAAATATTCTGGGCTACCAAGCTGAATGTTGTCGCCCGCGGCAGTGGCAACGCCAAAGCCGATCCCGCAGCAGCTCGGGCGCAGCTGCAGCGATCCTTCGAAATTATCCAAAAACCCATTATTGATTTGATTCAGGTGCACAATCTTGCCGATTTGCCGACTCAGCTTGGCATGCTCAAAGAGCTAAAACAGGATGGACGAATTCGCTATCTGGGCACAACCTGGACAGGTGAGCAGAGGTACGATGATTTGGCCGCAGCTATGCAAAACGAGCCATTGGACTTTATTGGCGTCGATTACGCCATAGATAATCGGGTGGCAGCTGAACGAATATTGCCAATGGCTCAGGATTTGGGTATTGCTACCCTGATATATCTACCCTTTGGTCGTAATCGCCTTTGGAGCAGGGTCAGTGGTCAGCAACTACCTGACTGGGCGAGCGAGATTGATGTGCACAGCTGGGCCCAATTCTTTCTGAAGTATATTGCAGCCAATACGGCGGTTACGGCTATCACACCGAGTACGAGTAAGCCTGCCAACATGATCGACAATCTGGGTGGTGCCATAGGGCGCTTGCCAGACGCTGCAATGTTGCGTCGTATGGAACAGGTTGTGGACAACTTGCCACAGGCCTGATTGCGGTTTGTGCTTTAACGGCCCTGTCGATTGACAGGGCTATTGTCGGATCTGATCAACCACCGATATCAAGGATTCAGGCGGCTAGCAGCTGCCTGGTTATTTTCAGGCGAAAACCTCCTCGAGGAAGTTAAGGGTTGCTCTCCAGGATCGCTTGTCCGCTGTGGCGTTATAGAGGGCTCCCGCCTCCGGTGCATTGGCTGCGGGGTTGCTAAAGGCGTGCAACGTATTGCTATAGGCGTGTATTTGCCAATCGGCCTGCAGTCGAGTGAGCTCTTCGGCTAATTTCAGCATCTGATCAGGTGTTGCGAGCGGGTCTTCATAACCGTGTAGAACTAACACTTTGGCTTTGATGGTATTTGCATCGGTATTCCCGGGAGGCGAAAAAAGCCCGTGTAATGAGACGACGCCAGCCAGTTCTGTGCCAGTTCGCGCCAAATCGAGGCAGCAGAGTCCGCCAAAACAGTAGCCTATAGCGGCAATTTTTTGTGGGTCCACCTGGGCTTGGGATTTAAGGGTTTCCAATGCGGCTATCAATCGATTCTGCAACAGAGGCCGGTTCTCGAGCAGTGGTTGCATCAGTTTTTCATTTTCGTCAGGGTTGTGTCCCCTGACACCCTTACCGTAGACATCAAGAGCAAAAGCGTTGTAACCAAGGGATGCCAACTCGGTGGCTTTGGCCTCCACAAAAGCATCGCGACCACCCCAGGCATGAGCGATTAGAACAGTACCCTTAGGCGCCTCTGCGGGAACAAAAAAACCTTCCAGCAGGGTATCTTGGCAATAGTACTCAATCAGTATTTTTGAATTTGTCATTTTTTATCAGTCGTCACATTGGTAGGGTGAAATTACGGCATCCGGATACCAGAGGCGAGTTCTTTTCAGTTCAACCGGTTGGGTAAAAGTTTGTGGATCTATGGTGGTTAGACTGTAGTGGAGCTGGCTTCCGTCGTCGCTTGGCGTCCAGCGCTCAATTATTTGCGCTTCAGGGCTGAGGGGAATGCCTCGGCCATCAAAATGCGGCCAGTCGATTTGGGTGGTTGTTACGACTAGAGTTTTGCCTTCCCATCTGCCGACGGAATAACCTGTCGGGCTTGGAGTTGCTGTCAAAGGTGGAGTTGTGTTTTCCATATCTATAACGCGCAGAGCATCGTACTCTTCAACGCGCAAAACAATGTTGTTGCCCTGTTTTTCGAAAGCGATAGGGTAGGGCTGCTCCATCATGGTTGGCATACCTTTGGCCGCGCAATTCCTGGCGATGTTGTCATTCAGAAGGTCGAAAGCCTCGACAGATTTGCGCGCCAGTGGGGTCAAGGGATAGCTGGAATTCCAGAGTGAGCCTCCACCCAATTCTGTGGGAAGGCTCCAAACCCGAAAAATCCCCAGCTCTGGTGAGGATGCATCGCCTGGTCGCCCGAGGTTGGGGTTGCCCTCGGTAGCCCTGCTGACATCAGCCCAGTGTGGTTCGCCACCGTCTTCCAGTATGAATTCAGACGCATCGGGTAACAGCAAGCTGAGGGCGTGAATACCGGTAGGATCTCTTCGGGCAGCGATACCATATACCTGAATATGGTCGCCGACACGCATAAAGTCAGGGGTAACCCCTCTTCTGCGCAAAGAGCTCAAAGAGGAGGTTTCGACACTCCAGTCTTCGAGCTGGCCTTGGGTATTGGTAACCGAGAGGTTGAATCCAACATGGGGATTGCGCCAGCGGATATTGGTTATTACCCCTGAAATTTCTAATTCCCTGTTTTCATCATAGGTGCCGTCGACACTGTGGTGTGCCATTAATGACAAGGCATGTAACGAGATAGCAGAAATCGCAGCCGCTTTGATCCAAAGTGAGATACTCATGATTTCAGCCCCCCAGCCGATATGAAGTTACAGATTAAACCTTGTTTCTATCCGAAAATATCCGGAAGAAAGGGATACATCCGGTACTTGTGACATGTAGTTAAAATTTAACGGCTGAGAACAGGGGGAACAATCAGATTTTTCCGTCTGTCTCAGCTAGAGAGACAGACGGAATAGAGGCTACGTGGAGAGATATCAGACTGGTTTGGCTGGTAGAACTTGGGATATTAATCCGCCAAAGCCAATGCGATTCGAGCCATTCTGGCAGTAGGCTTTCATAATCACTCGGTCGAAATCTTCCAGAAAGACTCTTTGTTCTCCGGTGGGTAGATCAATGTACCTTTTCCCACCCTTGGTCAGTTCAAGTAATGAACCGGCCTCATTCGGTTTTATTCCGGATTGAGTACCTGAGCCAAAAAGATCGCCTGGGTTCAGGTTGCAGCCGTTAACACTGTGGTGGCTGACCATTTGCGCAGCGGTCCAATAGGAATGCCGAAAGCTGGTTTGAGACAGTCGTACTGGTGCCATGCCTGTATTTTGCATTCTTTCTGTTTCGATCAGCACTTCCAGTTGGATATCAAACCCTCCTTGCCGTGAATTGAATTCTGAATCCAGGTAGGGCAGGTTTTTCGGATCGTTCTCACCACGGTTCAATCCTGACCGAAAGGGTGCCAATGCTTCCAGTGTGACAACCCAGGGTGAAATGGTGCTGGCAAAGTTTTTACCCAGAAAAGGGCCCAGAGGCTGGTATTCCCAAGCTTGAATATCTCGAGCTGACCAGTCGTTAAGCAGGCAGAAGCCAAAGATATGCTGTTCCGCTTGATCCAGCGGGATGGGCTCACCTGGAAGGTTGCCTGGTCCGATAAAAATGCCGACTTCGAGTTCGTAATCCAGCCTTTGTGAGGCGGAAAAGACCGGGCTGTTTTCACTGTTCGGGTCCCGTACTTGCCCTCTTGGTCTGACAACTTTTTGTCCGGATATACCAATACTGGATGAACGCCCGTGATAGCCGACGGGTAACCATTTGTAATTGGGGAGCAGGGGTTGTTCCGGGCGAAAGAGCTTGCCTACGGCTGTGGCGTGATTGAGAGAAGAGTAAAAATCCGTGTAATCGCCTATCTGGCAGGGTAGGTCAAATTCGGCATCTTCTTGAGATATCAGGCATTTGCGCAGTAGATCTTGGTCGGCGTTGTCGATGCGTAGCAGCTCGGACAGTCTTTTGCGAAGCGCTGAATTTGCCTTGGCTCCCATGGTCATAAGCTGGTTTAACTTTGGGCGGCTTGCCGCCTCGGCCGCCGGGTAGACGCTTTCGGAAACCAGGCCTGTTTCAAGTACCGCGGCCATGTCCAGTATTTGGTCTCCAATAGCGACACCGCCCCTGAAGACCTCGTCACTTCCTGCTGGCGGAAAAATGGCAAAAGGCAGGTTTTGTATAGGGAAGTCACTCTCACGGTGGTTTGCAGATTCTACCCAGCTAAGTAATTCGCTGCTGTGCGTTTCATTGATAAGACACATGGTTATGTATTTGGCAAAGTAATAGGGCGGTTAATAAGAAGATCGAACATGATTAGCCGCCAGTTCCCGGGATATCAGGGCGGATGTCGATTTTAGTTTTGCGATGTTATCGGTGTTCAGCCGTTCTTTGGACCGGGAGGAAGGCAGCAAGATGGTGATAGCACCCATGGGTTGCTTTAGCTGGTCAAAGAATGGTGCGGAGATCGCATAGATACCGATATGCATTTCCTGATCGTCAACGGCGTAACCTTGTTTGAAATATTCCTCAAGTTTGATTTTTAGCTGGTCCGGATCGGTAATGGTGTTCGGGGTGATCTGTTCCAGCTCTCCTTGCAGCAAGGCGTCAACCCTTGCTGAATTGGTACAGGAGAGAATAGCTTTTGCGCCGGCGGCGGCATGGGGGGCGAGTAGTGCGCCCGGTGGAATGACTTTGAGTGGGTGGTCTGAAAGAGCGGAATAGGTAGTCACTGTTGAATTGCCCAGCCAGATTTCCAGAGTGACGGTTTCTTGAACCTTATCTCTCAGCAGATCCACGTGGGGGCGCGCAACTTGCAGAACCTGTTTGAAGTTTACGTCAGTCAAGGTCATTCCAAGGCGATAAATAGCCGGGCCCAGCCAGTATTTTCGGGTTTCCTTGTTTTTATAGACAAAGCCATATTCGGCCAGTTTTACCAGTATTCGCGAAACCGTTGCTTTGTGCAGCCCGAGTTTACGGGCCAGTTCGGTGGTGCCGATTTCATGTTGCTCCTTGGATAAAGCCAGCAGCAATTTGACTGTTTTTTCTACAGTTGAGGATCCTGAATTGTCCGATTCTTTTACCATCGTTTTGCCTGTGTAAAGCCCTGCTTGTCGATGCTTTGGTGTTTTCCCGGAGGTTTTGAAACATATATTGTCTCTTATTATGAGACAGGAGCGTCGTGAATTAAAGCTTGGCGTGCAATAATTCTGCTCGGTTTTTTCTGGGTTCTAAAATATGCCTGCTATCAAAGATCCGGCTACTGGCCTTGATTTCTATGAATTAAGTCACCCTTGGGCGCATAATCAGCCTGTATTGCCTGGGTTCGACGAGTTAATTATGTATCGTTCGGTAAACCATGCAAGGCATGGCGTTATGAGTCAGATGTTTAAAACTGTCTTACATACCTCAACACATATCAATGCCCCTTTGCATTTGGTGCAGGCAGCAAAGGGCGTGGGAATGGTAAATCCTGAGCATTTTTTTGGTGGCGGTATTGTGCTGTCGGTGCCAAAGGAAAAATGGGGATTAATCACGGCGCAAGATCTGGAAAATTTGCAGGCAGATGTGCGTGCAGGAGATATTGTCCTAATTAATACCGGTTGGCATAAAC
>JBFHKI010000130.1:0-6005 GCA_041595415.1 Pseudomonadales bacterium
CCACCATTCGCATCCTCCGGCAGATAGTCTGCGAGCCACAGTTTTTTGCTGACTTCGTAGATGGCGTCGAGCTTGTTTGAACTGTTTTCGTCGGGTCCAAAAACCCGGAAATTATCCATGTTTAGGCTCATGATATCGCGCAACATGGCTCCCAAAGGTTTGGTATTCATAGCGCTGACTTTGCCGGGAGATTCTACAGTCGCCGCGTAATTGCGGAAGTTCGGCATACGCAGATTGCGCTTGAGAAGCCCGCCATTGGCGTGTGGGTTGGCACTCATGCGGCGTTCCCCTTTGGGCGACAAGGCCCGCAACTCCGGTTTAAGCCGGCCCTTATCGTCAAACAGTTCTTGTGGTTTGTAGCTTCGTAGCCATTTTTCAAGCAATTCAAGATGGGCCGGGTTTGAATGCACATCGGAAATCGGGACCTGATGAGCTCGCCAAAAGCCTTCAATCTTGTTGCCATCCACTTCTCTGGGCCCTGTCCAGCCTTTGGGGGATCTGAGCACAATCATGGGCCATATTGCCCTCTTTGCCACACTTCCGGCGCGAGCAGTCTGTTGAATTGTCTTTATCCGAGTTATACAGGTTTCCATAGCGGCGGCCATTTCCTGATGCATAAGCAAGGGGTCGTCACCTTCTACAAAATGGGGTTCCCAGCCGTATCCGTTGAACAGCGCTTCCAGCTCTTCATGGGAGATACGTGATAACAGAGTTGGATTGTTGATCTTGTAACCGTTCAGATGCAGGACAGGTAAAACCGCGCCATCACGAACAGGATTCAGAAACTTGTTGGAATGCCATGATGTTGCCAGAGGTCCGGTCTCTGCCTCGCCGTCGCCAACCATTACCGTCACGACGAGGTCGGGATTATCGAATGCGGCGCCGAAAGCATGTGACAGACTGTATCCCAACTCCCCTCCTTCGTGGATAGAACCCGGTAATTCGGGGGTGCAGTGGCTGCCGATACCTCCAGGAAAGGAAAATTGCTTGAATAGTCTTTTTATCCCTGCCAGATCCTGGCTGATATCCGGATATATTTCAGAGTAGGTTTCTTCCAGATAAACTGGAGCCAGAACGCCTGGGGCTCCGTGTCCTGGGCCGGCGAGAAATATGGCATTCAAATCGTACTTGTTTATCAGCCGGTTCATATGAACATAGGCAAAAGCCAGGCCCGGGCTGCTCCCCCAGTGGCCCAGCAGACGCGTTTTGATGTGCTTGTTTTCCAGAGGCTGCTCCAACAGGGCGTTGTCCTGCAGGTAAATCATGCCAGCGGCCAAGTAGTTACAAGCTCGCCAGTAGGCGTCAAGGGAATGTAATTCTGCCTCTGTTAAATCGGCAGATGTTCCCACTGCAATATCCGAGGTCTTGTTCATATAATTATCTCGTTAGCTCGGGTTTAAGAATAATGTGCGGCCCTTTGTTTGCCGTGCCGGAATATAGTGAATGCTTTGCGATAATCAGTTGCATCTGAGGCTTTCAAGCTTGGCTGATGTCTCTACCCGCCGGGTTCGAAGCCGAAGCCTAATCTGTTTTTCGGTCTCGATAATGGCAAACAGGGCTGCCCCTATAGCGATGATGATTATTCCGTCAACCAAGGCAACGGCTTCGGTTGCAAATATTTTTTGCAGTGGCGGCAGATATGTGATGGCCAATTGCGCCACAGTGACAATGATAACTACGGTCCAAACCACTTTGGTTCCCCGTACGGCCTTCCACGTCAGGGATGTTCCGTAGATATTTCGAATAAAAAACAGATGGAATATTTCCATTACAACCAGTGTGTTAACGGCCATTGTGCGCGCCAGTTCTACACTGTGGCCCTGATCAGTGGCATAGGTGTAAATGCCGTATACACCGCACAGAAAAAGTATTGAAACCAAAAGGATATGCCAGACCAGTTCTCCTGAAAGCAATGATTCATTGCGAGGTCGTGGTTGGCGGCGCATGGTGTTTTCTTCTGTGGGTTCGAAGGCAAGTGCAAGCCCCAGAGTTATGGCGGTAATCAGATTAATCCAGAGAATTTGTATGGCGGTAACCGGTAGGCTAAGTCCGGCCAGCAGAGCGACGATAATCGTCAAGGCTTCCCCTGTGCTGGTTGGCAGGGTCCAACTGATAACCTTCTTGATATTGTCATAGACTGTCCGGCCTTCTCGAACGGCGGCCACAATAGAAGCAAAATTATCATCCGCCAATACCAGTTCAGCAGCTTCTTTGGCTGCTGCAGAGCCTTTTTTTCCCATGGCAATGCCCGCATCTGCACGTTTCAGGGCGGGTGTGTCATTCACTCCGTCACCCGTCATTGCTACGGTCATTCCATGGGATTGCAACGCCATCACCAAGCGCAGTTTATGCTCTGGGCTGGTACGGGCAAAAATATCGCATTCCAGAGCCGTCGATTTGAGTGTTGCATCATCCATAGCGTCCAGATCGGCACCAGTGAGAACCTTGTCTGCATTTTGCAGGCCAATCTGTTTGCCGATAGCGGCGGCGGTTTTGGCGTGGTCTCCGGTGATCATTTTGACCCGAATACCGGCTTGCTGACATTCAGCTACCGCGGATATAGCTTCGGCTCGTGGCGGATCAATCATGCCCACCATCCCCAAAAGAGTGAGTGTCCCGTCCAGGTCGGAGTGTTTTGGCATAGCCTGCCCAGAACTGACGGATTTTGCGGCAAACGCCAGCACACGCTGGCCTTGCGCGGCGATGGATTCCGCCTTTGCGTGCCAGTTATCCGCACACAGGGGTTCAACTTTTCCGTCTGGGCTGCGTTGATCCTTACACATGTCCAGAATTTTCTCCGGGGCACCTTTAACAAAAAGCAGAGTTCGGCTTTCTTCATCCTGATGAAGAGTCGCCATAAAGCGGTGTTTGGAGTCAAAGGGAATAGTATCGATACGTTTCCAGCGAGTCTGTTCTTTGCGGCCGTCCAGATCCAGTTTTCCTGCAAAGGCTAAAAGTGCGCCCTCCATAGGGTCACCTTCTACCAACCAGTTGCCCTGATGTTCACGCAGGGCAGCGTCGTTACAAAGCAGTGCTGCGCGTCCAAGCTCTTCCAATGCCGGGTACTGGGTTGGCGCTACCTGAGAGCCTTCCAGTTTCAGAGTGCCAACCGGGTGATAGCCTGAGCCATCCAATTCAAAGATATGTTGCGGAGTTAGGCTGGTTGCCACCATCATTTCGTTGCGAGTCAGGGTGCCGGTTTTGTCAGTGCAAATTACTGATACAGCCCCTAGTGTTTCAATTGCGGGAAGTCGACGCAGGATGGCATTGCGGCGCGCCATGGCCTGTGCGCCCACGGAAAGGGTTATGGTAAGTACCGCGGGAAGCCCTTCCGGGATAGCCGCGACGGAAAGACCGACCACAGCCATAAACAGCTCGGTGAAATCGTAATGGCTGTAAAAATACCCATAGAACATCAACAAAGCAGCAATTAGCAGGATTAACAGTGTCAGCCATTTCGCGAACACTGCCATCTGTGTCACCAGCGGCGTTGTCAGCATCTCTACTTTCGACAGCAAACCGCTAATACGTCCGATTTCGGTATGGCTGCCAGTCGCTACAACTACACCCATGCCTTGACCGCTCGCAACCAGAGTGCCGGAAAAGGCCATACACGACCGATCACCCAGAGGCACATCTGGCCCCACAGGTTGAACTTGCTTTTCTACAGGGACAGATTCGCCGGTGAGAATTGCTTCCTGTATGGCCATGCCATGAGTCTTCATCAAACGCAGGTCAGCGGGAACCTTGTCGCCGGCTTCCAATAAAACTACATCGCCGGGGACAAGTGTGTCGCCCTCGATACTTATACGTTCGCCATCACGAAGAACATTCGCTCTGGGTGCCAGCATTTCACGTATGGCGTTCATGGCTTTTTCCGCTTTTCCTTCCTGGATAAAGCCGATAATGGCGTTGGCAAAGACCACGGCCAGAATCACAAAGGTGTCAATCCAGTGATCAAGCAGAGCTGTGATAAGGGCAGAGCCCAAGAGAACATAGATGAGAATATTGTGAAAATGGTGCAAGAAACGAATCAGAACTCCCCGTTTGGCCGATTCTGGCAACCGGTTCGCTCCGTATGTTTCAAGCCGCGTTTTAGCTTCGTTTTCATTTAAACCGGAAGTTTGAGACTGCAGTTCTCCGAGCACCTCATTGATTTTTCGGCTATGCCAAGGAGATTGTGCCCTTCCGGTAGTATTATCCAGCTGTTCCCTTTGCATGATTAATAAGCTTTTACCGGAGAAACAAAACCATTCGGCTTTAACGCCATCAGAGAACATGGCAACTTTTGCAGAATGTTTTCTGCGGTATTACCCATAATCAGTTCCGGTATGCCGGTACGGGCTACAGTTCCCATAACCAATATATCGATCTGCTTGTCTTCGATATATTGTGGAATTATTTCGTCCGGGTCTCCCTTGATATGGTGTAGTCGTATGTTGCCAGCAAGGCCGGATTCGGCGACCAGCTCTTCCAGTGCTTTACGGTGTTGCATCTGTGCGCTTCTGACATGTTTACCCAGCTCTGCCTCAGAAACATTCACCCATATATTCCCGCGCAGATAGCCCTCATACTCATACTTCCAGCAGGAGATAACATCCAGCACGCCATCTCCATCGCAGGTGTCCGCCAAGGAGCGGGAAAGAGTTAATAGTTTTAATGATAGATCCCGGCCTACCTGTTCAAGGTTATAAGGATCAGGGTCAATTGCCACTGCTACCCGGATTGCGTTATGCGAATGTTTTAAAGGGCGGCCAATCCACAAGGGGCAAGGACATTTACGCAGTAATTCCATATCCAGAGCCTTGAATCCCTTCCCGCTCTCCATGGGCTCCGCTTCTTTTACGACCAGGTCGTACTCGCCCTTTAATACCTGTCGAATAATTCCGGTGCCTGACATATCACCGCTTAACATGTTGATTTGAATTGGTACGTCCGATTCACTGACCTTTACAAGGTCTCGTGACTTCTGAATCGATTTTTGCAAATTTTCCCGCAGCGAAGTTTCAAATTTGTCTTTGTAACTTTGCAATCCCCGCGGTAGTTCCGGGCATACCAGTATCGCATCCAGGCTGGCTCCGTTATTGCGTGCCAGACTTAGAGCTTGCTGAAGAGAGTTGATCTCGTCGCTAATACTGTGACTGACAAACAGGATTTTGTGGAACTGCTGCATAGGTACCTCGCTGTATAGTGGAAACACTTCTTTTTAGCGCCCGATATTCTTTATGCCGGCATTAAAAAGTTCACTTCGCGTCTAGTCTAAATAACAGGTTTTTTCATTCCTTATCCGGGATCAAGTGTTACTCAAGATTAATAAATTTGAGGCAAAAATGGCTTGCATAGTGTTGCCTGGCGTCAGGGTTTAGCGAGCGGTTTTTTGGGGTTTGGCTGTCGAGATTTTATTGATGCGCTGCTAGTTTTCGACGATGGTTTTGGTTTGGGCCGCGATGATGGCCTCTTCATTGGTAGGTATAACAAGAACATCCACTTTTGATTGGGGGCTGCTAATCCGGTTTTTGTGCAGTCTGTTCGAGTCGTTATCCAGCTCTATTCCCAACCACTTAAGCTGATCACAAATTTTCTCGCGTATGACAGCAGAGTTCTCGCCTATGCCGGCGGTAAAAACCAAGCTGTCGAGACCCCGCAAAGCTGTAACGAGACCACCGAGTTCATATGCAGCCCGGTAGCAGAACAGGTTGATAGCCTCAAGGGCGCGCGGCGCTGAGCTATCCTGTAAGGCTCGCATATCACTACTGAGACCGGACACGCCCAGAAGGCCAGATTCTTCGTAGAGCATATGCTGCACATCATCCGCTGACATATGCCGTTCCTGAATAAGATGCAACACAACACCGGCGTCCAGCGAGCCGCACCTATTCCCCATAATCAGCCCGTCAAGGGGCGTAAAACCCATAGTACTGGCAACACTTTTCCGGTCTTTAACTGCACACATACTGGCGCCATTACCTAAATGGGCAATAACTACCCTGCCATTGGCTCGTTCA
>JBFHKI010000131.1:0-5964 GCA_041595415.1 Pseudomonadales bacterium
CAAACCCGACATTGTTCGCACCGGTGGCTTCGCCGAGCGCATCACCAGTGGCAGCGATAATTACTCCACCTCTATTTAACTGGGTACCATCTTCCAGCAATCCACTGCCAAAAGCACAACCATGGGGATCTCGGCGCGCAGCAGAGCCATTAATGGTGACTTTAGTTCCCGGCGCCAGTAGATCTTCGGTCCAGCCTGAATGCCTGAGTATTACCGAAGCCTGCATTTCACAATTCCAATTTACTACAGTGCCGTCAGGCTGCTCCACATCCAGATAAACAAAGGAGTGAGGGCTAACAAACTTGAATTCAGTAACTACACCACTGATGGTTATTGGTTTCGATGCATCAAAGTGTGGCGTTATGGAATGGTGCGCCTCGACTCCAGCAGAGAATCCACCGACACCAAGGCCAGCCACTGCTATCAATTTGATTTGCTTCAAAAGATTCATTTTAAACCCCACCCAAGCACATTGAACTATAAATATATCTTGCCAGTACAACACCAGCTGAATCACTAGAGCTTTTTCTTTACACAAGCTCCTCTCTCTAGACGCCCCCGAAGAACTAAACCCTATATTTCTCCCTTATATTTAAGGTCTATTGGTGAACAGAAAAATTTCACCCTAGACGAAAAAAGGGAGGCCTCAAACCTCCCTTTTTCTCGATAGAATCAAGTTTAAAACATATCGACAAAAAACTCCGACCGTTTTATTTCATCGCCATTGGCACTTTCTTGCCAGAGAATACGACCCTTCCCCTGGGCCATCTCGTCAGCCTCAATACACAACAGGCTACCATTGGGTATCAATACATCTTCACCGGTAAGGAGTAAAACCAAGATACTTGTACAAGATTGGTGACTGCTTATCAGAACATCCCCTGCGGAGGGATCTATTTTCTGCATAAAAGCCGTTAATTCCGGCAGACGAGACCCCGTTGTCAGATTGGGGTCGACAACGATTTCACCTTCAAACTTCATCAGGTTGGCGGCTATGTCCAGCGTGTTCTTTACCCGCTTCATCGGGCTCGAATAAATTTGTGTCACCCCGGAAAGCTCTGCCAACTTCTCCCGCACAATTTTCACCACTTCCTGACGACCTTTTGTGGTGAGGTCGCGCTCGGCATCGGTAGGTGCATCACCGGTAATACCATGGCGCAAGATAAAGATTTTCACGTCATTACTCCCAGACTGGTAAAGGTTTAGACATTAAAAAGGGAGCCGAGGCCCCCCTTATTCAGCGTATCGGCCTGGCTTAAATCAAGGCATACGCGAGAAGGCGGTAACACTTTCATCCACGATGAAAGTCATCAAATCTTCCCCAATCATCAAAGGCCCGGAATAATTGGTCCGCGTCCGGGTCAACAGACTAGACAGAGGCGCCTCGGGGAACTCTGGAGGGTTACTCAACATCACCAGGTGGGTGTAAACCGCCAGTTTCGGATCAATTTTATCAAACACCAAACCTGCTTCTTCGGGCAAAGTGTGATGGGCAACAATCCGGCGCATTTGTTCAGAAGAGGCCAGCAGTTCGTCAGAAACCAGCGCCACTTCGTGAATAATCAAATCCGCGCCTTGCGCAGCAGCGATCAGATTTTCGTCGTATCGGGTATCACCGGATATAACAACCGAACGCCCGTCGTAATCTACACGGTAGCCGTAGGAAGGCTTAATCAAATCACCATGTTCCACCGCAAAAGCGGTCACCACGACGCCATCTTTCTCATATACAACGCCGTCTTCATCAAACTCATGTGCCAATGTATCGATACCTTCGGGAGCTAACAGCTCATCCGGAATTCGCACCCGGGTATTTTCCGAATAGGCCAACTCCAGATGATCCAGCATGGACTTGGTTCCCACCGGCCCCCAAACCTCAAAAGGCTCTGAGCGACGCCCAAACCAAGGCGGTATCCAACCAGTCATCCATAAATCAGCGAGGCCGTTGATATGGTCTGAATGAAAATGTGTGATAAACACCCCATCCAGTGCGCTTAATGGAATATTCAACTGCACAAGACGCTGCGAAGCACCTCGACCAACATCAAAAAGTAGCTCTTGCCCGGCAACCTCAACCAAGGTCGCAGGACCAAAACGATCAACCCGTGGAATAGGATCGCCTGTGCCGAGCAGAGTGACCTGAAAGTCGCCTTGAGCAAATGTGGGCCCGGCTAACGAAGCGGTACATAGCACCGCGCTCCATAGGAGATTTTTTAGACTAAAGCCCATCATTTATTAGTCATCCTTTGTATTTACCCAAAAAAGAATCAACATTGCCGTTACAAAATTCCGGAAAGCTTCCTGCAGGGTTGAAACTTCTCGGTTTTGCCAAAGCATGAACCACTCATTGCAGATAACACCAAATGCAATCAAATAAAAACACGCCATTAAGGTAAGGCCATTTGTCGCTAAACTTTTGGATGCATTGAAACCCGAAGTGTCGGAACGAACCGTCCAAAGTTTAAAGGCACCCCATAGCATCAGAACACCAGCTGTAAGCTCTGTAATAATGATTCCAACAACGCCTAACCAGATAATCAGCGGGCTTTCGATCGCTCGCCACATTACCATCGGATCTCCAAAGGTCCCCTGCATACCTACCGCCATTTCAACAGGCGCATAGGTTCCCGCCGGACTGAGTGCATTATTCAAACCGGCCAGCAGCATAAACAGCCCTGCGCCAAACACCATGGCTATTTTTCCAATTCTCATTTCCACACCCCTTTTCTGTAGTTATTTTCTTGATTAAAAGACGCTCTAAAGAACTTCCCTGCCCCCGTTGGAGTAGGTCACCTTTAAGGTAATAGATCCCTCGTTCATCAACCAGGGACGCACACGAAATTTACGCGCACCGCTTTTATGCATCGGGTCATTTTCTGCGATTTCTTGAGCCTGTTGCAGCGAATCTGCGCGGATTATTACCATCCCCTCTCCCTGCCATTCTTTACCGGAATCATCGGAAAATGGACCAGCAGCAAACATTATGCCGGTGCGTTCCAGCTCCAGTTGATATGCGAGATGTTCTTGAAGATGAGTAAAAACCGCCTCCATTCCGGAGGCGGGTTCTGTTAAGACAACGTAGAGTTGTTTTGCAAGCAGGCCTTTTTCTGTGACCTTGTCGATATGTTGTTGCCAGGATGATTTATCGTCAGCCATTTATCCCCCCTGCAAAACCGAAAGGGCTTCTATATTTGAGAAGCCCAGTCAGATTGCTCGATTATTTCCCGAACGCGATTCAAGAAGGCGGCTGAGTAAGCGCCATCAAATGCACGGTGATCAAAGGACTGAGCCAAAATACCTACGGGTCGAATGGCAATGGTATCGCCGTATTCAGACTCGATAACAACAGGACGTTTCTTGATGCCATCCGTAGACATAATGGCAACCTGTGGCTGACTGATTACAGAAGCCGTAATCAGGGTACCGAATGGTCCCGAGTTAGAAATGCTGTAGGTAGCTCCAGCCATATCGTCCGGACCAAGCTTCCGGTCACGGGCTTTAGTGCTCATAGCCTTGATGCCCTCCGCGATTTGACCAACTGATTTATTGGCACAATCTTTAATAACGGGAACAACCAGACCTTCGAAGTTGAGATCCACGGCAATACCCAGATTCACAAGACTGTGAATTTGCAGACCGTCACCCACAACACTGGCATTCACTTTAGGGAATTCCTTGATTGCCATGGTGATTGCGCGAGATATAAAGGGCAAATAAGTTAACGAATAACCCTTATCTGCCTTCCATTGCGGGCTCAACTTCTTGCGAACTGCATCAACCGCATGGTAATCCACTTCAACCGCTTGCAATACGTGCGGACTGGTAGCCTTGGACATAACCATATGATCGCCAGTCATCTTGCGAATACGATCAAAAGGAATAAAGCTTCTGCTGTCCATTGCCGGTGCCGGAGCGGCGGCAGGTGCCGGGGCTGCAGCAGCCGGGGCCGGAGCCGGAGCCGCCGGAGCAGAGGCTGCACCACCCTGAGCAATAAACTCAACTACGTCATTGCGGGTAACTCGGCCACCTTTACCTGTACCGGTTATGACTGAAACATCCAGATCATTTTCGGCTACCAAACGTCTTACCGCTGGTGACAATTTGGCTGCAGGCTGCGCAGCTAGCTTATTGCTACTGGCCGCAGGAGCTGCCGCGGCAGGTGCCGGAGCAGCTGCAGCAGGGGCCGGAGCCGCTTGTGCAGCAGGCGCTGGAGCAGCTGCAGGCGTTTCAGCTTTAGCCGCTGGCGCTTCCGCCGGGCTGGCTTCTTCGCCTTCAACTGCGATAACACAGATCACCATGCCCACATCGCCTGTTTCACCATCCTGCAAATTGATTGCAGTCAGAACACCGTCTGCAGGCGCCGGCACTTCGATAGCGGCTTTGTCTGTTTCTATATCAACCAGCGTCTCGTCTTTTTTGACTTGATCGCCAACTTTCTTGTACCACGCGGCGACCGTACCTTCGTTAACGGATTCGCCCATTTGGGGCATGATTACGTCCACATTAAACCTCTTCTTATTTAGCCTATAAGTAAATCTATAGGTAATTAATCCATCTTGCTGATTGTGTCGACGATTTTGTCAACGCTCGGAATAACCATATCTTCCAATACATCTACCGACGGCAGAGGGATATGCGGAGTAGTAATTCGAGTAACCGGCGCATCCAGATTCCAGAACAGCTCTTCAGCAACAATGGAAGCAACTTCAGCTCCCCATCCGCAGAGGCGAGGGTTCTCTTCTACTGTAACCAGACGTCCAGTTTTGGCAACTGATTCGAGAATTGACTTGGTATCCAGAGGCACCAGAGTTCTCGGGTCAATCACTTCACAGGAAATACCGTACTCAGCTTGCAGAATTTCTGCGGCTTTCAGAGACTTGGGCACCATATTGGCAAGAGCCACAATAGTGACATCCGTACCTTCACGTGGAGTAGCGGCTTGCCCCAGAGGTATAACCAGCTCTCCTTCAGGCACTTCGCACTTGTTGCCGTACATGGCTTTTTGCTCGAAGAACAAAACCGGATCCGGGTCACGAATCGCCGCTGCCAACAAGCCTTTTACGTCATAGGCATTTGATGGAGCAACCACTTTGATACCTGGAACGGCCATGGCCCAGTTTTCGATACTTTGTGAGTGCTGAGCACCAAAACGGGCACCACCACCATTGGCAGAACGAATAACCAGAGGCGTTTCATGCTGTCCATTGGACATGTAACGGGCTTTGGCGATTTCATTTACAACAGTATCCCAACAAACTGCGAAGAAATCCGAAAACATGATTTCGGCAATAGGTCGCAAGCCTGTCATGGCTGCACCCATACAGGCGCCCAAAATAGCTTGTTCAGAGATTGGCGTATCGCGAACACGCGTAGGACCAAACTCGTCGTACAAACCTAAAGTGGCTTTAAATACACCACCAGCAGCACCTACATCTTCACCCAAAAATACAACGCGATCATCCCGTCGCATCTCTTGAGCCATCGCCGCAGCGACAGCTTCCCTATAACTTAATTGCGCCATTCGGCACCTCCATCGGCCCAAACATCGGTATATGCAATCTCCTCTGGAGGAGGAGGACTATTTTTCGCTGCTTCAGTAGCTTCATCGACCATCGCTTCTGTATTAGCATCAATCTTTGCCAGCTCGGCTTCTTCAATGCCTTCTGCAAGCAACTTGGCCCGATAGCTGTGTAGTGGATCACGATTTTCTTTCCACTCTTTTACTTCTTCATCGGGACGGTATTTACCTGGATCAGCTCGAGAATGTCCGTGGTGTCGATAGGTCAGGGCCTCGATCAAAGTCGGACCACCGCCTTTACGGGCTTTTTCCATAGCTGCCATAGCGGTTTCGTACATCACTTCAACATCGTTGCCGTCAACCAGAACCGGTTCGAGACCGTATGCAGAGGCGCGATCCGCAGCGGGATGCTCAACAGCTGTCACATCACCAATAGCGGTGTACTC
>JBFHKI010000132.1:0-5963 GCA_041595415.1 Pseudomonadales bacterium
ATTACCTAATGTTATCACAATAATGATAAATGTCAATGTTTTTGTATTATGTTAAAAACCAAGCTATTTGTGAATAAATTAAGTATAATACTTAATTGGGTCAATTTTTTCAAGCTTTGCTTTTATTTAAATAAATGTATTTTTCCAGCTCTGCCGCAAAAGATCCTTTGTAACGAGTGTTGTCTGGGTATACTGCGGCTAAAAAATGAAACCGCCAAACCTCGGGGGGAGGAAGATGGTCGTTTACGGAGTCTCTTTGCTGGCCCTGTGCCTGCTGCTAGGTACCTATGCCGGCAATGTTCTCGGCTATCTCATGGGTATAGACGCAAATGTGGGCGGAGTGGGCATCGCCATGCTTATGCTAATCGCGCTCTCTAATCTCAGCTCTACAAAATTCCAGCTGCAACCTATAAGCGAATCCGGCATCCACTTTTGGAGTGCCATGTATATACCCATCGTTGTTGCAATGGCGGCCAAACAGAATGTGGTTGCGGCACTTTCCAGTGGTTGGCTGGCGGTCATCGCAGGAGTCGCAGCGGTTTTGGTCGGTTTTGCACTGGTACCAGTTTTGACACGCTTGGGGGGTGCACCCTCTATAAACCCTCCCGCAGAGGAAGGCTGAAATGGGCTGGTCAATGCTTGAGGAAGTCCTGGCTAAAAACGGGGTTGTCACCGGTTTTTTGTTCGTCGGCGGATTGGTTTGGGTTTCCTACTGGCTTAGCGGTCACTTCACTAAAGGTCGTCTTCACGGCTCGGCCATTGCCATTATGTTGGGCTTGGCACTAGCCTATCTCGGTGGTGCGGTAACCGGTGGCAGTAACGGAATTGCCGATTTTGGCTTCCTGTCCGGAGTCGCGATTCTGGGCGGTGCCATGTTTCGTGACTTTGCTATTGTCTCCACCGCATTTGGTGCCGACCTGCAAACTATCAAAAAAGCCGGACTAGTGGGCGGCTTTTCAGTGATTATCGGCGTTGTAGTCTCATTTATCGTCGGAGCTTTTGTTGCTTTAGCTTTCGGCTTTAGTGATGCAGTTTCCATCAGTACTATCGGTGCCGGAGCAGCAACCTATATTGTTGGCCCGGTTACCGGAACCGCTCTGGGCGCAAGTTCTGAAGTTATCGCCCTGAGCGTGGCTGCAGGCTTGATCAAGTCAGTTTTGGTTATGGTAGGAACACCTTTTGTCGCCTCTTTTATCGGATTGAACAACCCAACTTCGGCCATGGTGTACGGTGGTCTTATGGGAACCACCAGCGGCGTGGCCGGCGGCCTCGCAGCCACCGACCCCAAGTTGGTACCCTACGGAGCTATGACAGCCACCTTCTATACTGGAGCCGGCTGTCTACTGGCTCCATCCGTCCTGTTTTTGTTAGTACGCGCTATCATCGGTTAATTAAGCCCTACCTGCCAGCTGGACAGGGATTTATCCGCTGTCGCACAGTCAACCAGTTGCATAGTCCTCCATAAATGGCTGGGGCCTGAAGCCGGCGTCGAACGGTCTCCGGCACCGACACAATATTGACTGCTCCCAAGGCGGATCTGGCCATTTTTCTCCATACGGAATTGTTGCAATGGGTTATCCGAACAACTACGTACCAGCAAAGCGGAACCTGGTAATGAATTACCGCTTGAGCCGGCTGCCTGGAGACATCTATCCGTTCCTGTCACCTGGATTTTGCCACTAACCAAAGCAAACATCTGATCGTCTCTGCCATTGACCTTACAGGTATGAGTTTGCAATGGATCTTCCAATTGCAAATGGTCACCCCAACCAGCCAGATCAAAACAGTAGAATTCAGGCTCGTCCAGAGGATCGACAAGCCTGACATAGTCACCTTCCATATCAGACTGACCAAAGGCTAGTTGGCCCAGACTGGCCAGTAACAAGACTATTAATAATTTAATTCTCATTATTCACCTCAATATCTATTAAAACTTCACAGTTAAAAGGCCCTATTACCAAATCGGTTGGTGTCATGGAAAAGCTGCCACTGATGGGCGCGCTGAAATACTTTGGATCCTCAGCTACCCAACCATACTCCAGTTCGCCCGTCTCGGAGTTTACTTTGTAGGTTTCGGTCAAGCGCAGTGCGTCACTGTGCATTAACCCGGAATCCTCAACATGCGTCAACAAAGTGCTTTCGACAAAGTTGGTACTTGTAACTATCAGTGTCTCACCCTCAAAGTGTCCAACTGAGTATCCCATCTCGCTGTCCGGAGCCAGATCCGGCTGCCCGGTACCATTCATATGAACCTCTCGGGTGAAATCCATAAACTCGTGCTGAATAAGTATCCGGTCACCCTCCTGGCGAATATTGGTGGGCTGCCCAGGTGCGACCCAAGCGCGGGGCGGCGACCCCGGCCGACAGAGAAGCGGAGGATCTTGGGTAAAGGGGTCATATTTGGCATTGGCTTGTCGGCCCGCTTCGGTGACCTTGTCCAGAAACCCGGGCTCTACCGGCTCACCAACAAAGATATTGCGAATCCAGCTACCAAAAACAGAAGTATTTGTTTCTGAATCCCCCCCATCATCCAAACCGATAGCTGCAACACCTGTCGCAGAACGCACTTCTATCAAACGACCATCAGCCAGTTCAATCGTGCTGGTTTGGCATTGCATGGGGTCTCTTCGGCCTCGGGCTCCGACGATCACGACTTTCTCTCCGATCTTGAAATCCTGCGCGTCGAAACCCTTGCGGGTCAACACAGTTCGGGCCTGGGTTTCACAGGTCCAGATTTCACTTTCGCCACTTGTGGATATAACTTCGACTTGAAGTTCGGAGTGAGGGTTACGTATCTTCACCTCGTGCAAAACGCCCTCTATCCGGACCTGATCTGATGGATCGAAGTAGAGTAGAAACCCATGATGCGAGTAGGTCTTTCCCGCAGAAAAGAATAGGTACAACAAGATAAAAGCTTTGGCAATCTGATGCATTTGTCCCCCAACAAATCTTTTATATGGCCTGATGGCCATCATAGGACCAAATATAAAAGCTTTGCAGAAAAAATATCTTTCAGCGGGACAATGCTTACCAGATTGTATATATCAACACCGATAACCGGAGAGATAAAGGCATATACTGGTCTGAAAACAAAAACAGACCCTGAGCAAATTTAGCTCACTTCTCGCTTTAACAGCAGATAAAATCCACCCCTATCCAAACAACAGGCTTTCTATGAAAATCGCTATTCTCTCCAGAAACCGGAACCTTTATTCAACCCGGCGCCTGGTTGAAGCCGCAAAGGAACGAGGCCATGAAACGCGGGTGGTGGATCATATCCGCTGTTTTATGGATATTGGCACTGACAACCCAACAGTGCACTACAAGTCCGAGGAATTCCTGCCCGGTGATTTCGATGCGGTAATCCCCCGCATAGGCTCCTCTGTCACCTTTTACGGCACTTCTGTGGTGCGTCAATTCGAAATGATGGGCACCTATTCGGTAAATGAATCAGTTGCTATCAGCCGCTCGCGGGACAAACTGCGTTCAACTCAATTACTTTCCCGCAAGGGTGTAGGTATTCCGGTTACCGCCTTCGCCAATTCTCCCGATGACGTCAAAGGTTTGATTCGCGAAGTGGGCGGTGCACCTTTGGTGATAAAAGTATTGGAAGGCACACAGGGCATTGGCGTAGTTCTCGCAGAAACAACCAAAGCTGCAGAAAGCGTGATTCAGGCCTTTATGGGAGTAAACAGTAACATTCTGATCCAGGAGTTCATTAAAGAAGCGGGCGGCAGTGACATTCGCTGTTTTGTAGTTGGTGGCAAGGTCATTGCCGCCATGCAACGCACCGCACCTCCAGGAGAGTTTCGCTCTAATTTGCACCGTGGCGGCTCGGCCCAACTGGTCAAGCTCACACCCAAGGAAAGAGCTACCGCTATCAAGGCCGCTCAGGTGGTCGGCCTGAACGTCTGTGGCGTGGATTTGCTCAGATCCAGTCGGGGACCTCTGGTAATGGAGGTGAATTCCTCGCCCGGTTTACAGGGTATCGAGGAAGCAACCCAAAAGGATGTGGCGAGCATGATCATTGAATTTATTGAAAAAAATGCCAAGCCTCAAAAAACCCGCACAAGAGGTAAGGGTTAGGTGAACCGCTAATCGCATGGAAAAAAACACGGCTCTAGAGCTTAACGGCGTCACCATCAACCCGGGCGAAAGCCGGGTAATAAACCTGCCCGTAGCCAAACTCTATACCCATGTGAATCTGGATATCCCGGTACAGGTTATCTGCGGCAAAACCGCCGGGCCAACACTCTTTATCAGCGCAGCAATCCACGGTGACGAGCTGAATGGGGTAGAGATTTGCCGTCGAATTGTCAAAGCCAAAGCGCAAAAACGGCTGCGCGGCACCCTGATTGTTATTCCGGTGGTTAATATTTTTGGCATCATTCAGCACACCCGCTACCTGCCAGATCGTCGTGATCTCAACCGCAGCTTTCCGGGTTCGGCCCGTGGCTCCCTGGCGGCACGGCTGGCACATATTTTTGTCGACGAAATTGTAAAAAAATGCGATTACGGTATCGATCTGCACACCGGTGCCTTGCACCGCTCCAACCTACCGCAAATTCGAGCCAACCTGGACGATCCCGAAACCCGCGAACTGGCCAACGCCTTCGCGGTGCCTGTGTTGCTTAACTCCAATTTACGTGATGGCTCACTGCGAGAAGTCGCCAGCGAGCTCGGGGTCAAAGTTTTACTCTATGAAGCCGGAGAAGCCCTGCGTTTTGACGAGTTATCCATCCGCGCCGGAGTGCGAGGGATACTGTCAGTTATGCGCAAGCTGGAAATGTTGCCACCTGCAAAAAACAAGAGCCATAAACAAGCACCCTTTCTGGCGCGCTCCAGCAGTTGGGAAAGAGCTCCTGAGAGCGGCATTTTACGCTCTATGGCGGCTCTGGGTGCGCGGGTAACCAAGGGCGATTTGCTCGGCGTGATTTCCGACCCATCGGATTTGTTTGACACCACAGAATATGAAATTCGCGCCCAGTTTTCCGGCCTGGTTATCGGCAAAACGAACCTCCCTCTGGTAAACGAGGGCGATGCCCTGTTCCATATTGCCCGGTTTGAGGATATCGGTGAGGCTGCCGCCTCGGTTGAGGCCTTTCAGAATGCCGCCGAACAAAGCCCCAATCCCTTTTACGATGACCAGAATATTCGCTGAATTACCCAGAAGTTAGCAACTCAAACCACAGGCGACGCCCGAAGCCCAGGCCCATTGGAAGTTATGGCCGCCCAGTTCACCCGTAACATCCAATACCTCACCGATAAACGCCAATTGAGGCAGAGTTTTCACACTGAAATCCTGTTGAGAAATTTGGTCGGTACAGACCCCTCCCATAGTAACTTCTGCTGTGCGCCAACCCTCTGTGGCGGCGGGTTTTAGTTGCCAGAAATTCAGACTATTACGCAATGCCACTATGCGGGCATTCGAAAGATCGGCAAAACATTTATCCGCCAGTGATTCCCATTCAACTATTGCCTGGGCCAGTCGCCGGGGTAGCCGCTCCGCCAACCAACTACCCACCTGCCGTCTTGGTAAGCTGCTGCGCAGGTCGATAAATTTCTGGCCGACATCCATGTCGGGCAACAGATTTATATTCAGGGCGTCCCCGGGTTGCCACCAGGAGGAAATTTGAAGTATGGCCGGGCCAGACAGCCCCCGGTGGGTAAATAACATCGGTTCACGATACTTTCCCTTGCCGAGCGAAACCTCCACCTCCGTGGATACACCGGCCAAAGGTTCGAGTCGCGCTTTCCACTGGGAAGTCAGAACAAAGGGAACCAGTGCAGCTCGCGGTTCCAGCACCTCCAACCCGAACTGGCGGGCAATGTCGTAGCCAAACCCGGTTGCACCCATACTGGGTATAGACAATCCACCACTGGCAACTACCAGTTTGCCAGCGCTGATTTGCCCACCGGAAGTGGCAATGGAAAAGCTGTCGCCTTTAAATACCACCGAGCGC
>JBFHKI010000133.1:0-5955 GCA_041595415.1 Pseudomonadales bacterium
CCATTCCATACCAGTGAGTGTTCCCCGAAGTTCAAGGGGCTTATTGATATCGAATTGCGCCGCAAAGGAGTGGTGCGCCAGCACCGGGTTTGCGCCAACACCCAATCCAGATACCAAGATTGCCAGGCTAAATATATTTGCTTTCATTTCATCAACTCCCCCGCTAATAGATTTTGTGGTTCCTGATTTATTTTTTTGCCTGCATGTCTTATTCCGAAGGCGGATTCACCCCTCGGAACCACTGATATCCAAGGCTGTGCAAATCATTCTGGATCATTCTGTTTCCCTCGTAGCAACTGGTCTCCCATGCTTCGCCAGCGTAGGGGTCTACTACTCTGGGCGCGTTCAGATTAACGGCCGTTGCCATTCGCGTGCCCACTCGTCCGGGGCCAGTACCAGGTCGCCTTTTGGCAAAATTCATTTTCCACGGCTGGGTATAAATCGTGGGATCAACAACCGTTATTTCATAATCAATAGTATCGGCATCTACCATTGTCCATCGCTCGATAAAACGGGTATTTTCCGTGTAATACAGACCGGACATATCGAACCAGCCCATGCCGTTAAGATTGCTGACTTCGACAACAAGCGTGTCTCCTTCCCAGTGGCCTCGAGAAGATCCAAACCACAGTTTCACATCTTCATTCAAGTGTGGCCGTCCATCGGTATAAACCACACGATAGGTGGTTCCTCCCAACAAAATCACCGAGTCCGGTCGCTGAATGATCCTGGTATTCTCAAATGAGAACACTGGCATAAATTCCAGACAGTAAGCACTCGGCGGGGTATACAAAAGCTCCCCCTCATCCTCCAGTCCAGACCAGTTTTGCCCCAGACCGGCGAGAATCTCTTGACGTCTTTGCAAACCCCAAGGGGTGTAGGGAACTACACCATCTTCAGGATAGGAAACAAAAGAATCCTGCGCGGGTGTGGTTGGATCAAGATACTCGTGCGCCTCCAGATAACTGGTTCCGTCTCCTCCAATACCTCCCCATTGCCCCTGAAAGTTAGGTGTACCGTCCGGGGTTTTTGGCGGGCTATATGGAGGAAGATCTGCCTTTGCTTCAATCCAGGCACTAGCTCCGGGAAGCCGTTCACCATTGTCCACATAAAAAATCTGCCCAAGAACAAATCCTGGCGCAGCCAGAAGCACCCAGAACAGAGTGATTGCCTTTGGTCGAGTCACAATTAATTTGTTAATCATCATCTTGTCTCACTAGCCTGTGAATGCCTGATTTCTTCCAGTTACTCGAAAAAGTCGGAATCTTTTTTGTCCCATTCCTCTTCCAGAAGATAGGCGTGGCATTGGTATTCCAGTAGTTCAATATGTTGCTCTTGGCGCCGGTAGAGCGGCATGCTGATTGTCCATGGGCGCGAAAAGACTTTAGGATCCTCAATCGTGGCTTGGTAAAGCATGTGATCTGGGCCAGTTGGGGTGTACCGCTCAACTACATGCAACTCTTCGCTATGGTAGTTGCCGGCCCCATCAAACCAAGTCTGGTCATTGAAATGGGTGATATCGACTACCAGGGTATTCCCTTCCCAATGCCCGCGGGAGTCTCCCATCCACCAGCCGATTGAACCGGGAGGGTGTGGAGCTCCATTCATGTGTATATACCGAATCGTATGTAGGTATTCATAGAGAATCGATACGCTTCCCTCCTGCTGAACAATCTGGAAGGGATAGGGCATATAGGTAATTCTGGGGACACCAGGCAAATAACATTTATTCACCGGATCAAGGGTCGCGCGCTGTTCAAAATTTGCTTCTCGTTGCGCCAGAGCCTCAGGCAAATAAGGGATCCCTCCTCCCAGAACAACACTCTGACCGGCGGGAATACCAAGACTCGCACCTCTATCTTCAAGCCCCCAAGAGGCTGTATTGAGCACCTGCCAGATACCTTCAATATTTGGATGACCATCAGGTGTCAACGGAGGGTTGTAATCAGTTGCCTGGCCAGTTTGGGCGCTAGCCGATATAGGTCCGAAGGTCCATATTACCGCCAGAGAAACAATAAAATACGAGAGTAGTCTCACGAAACTTCCCCGAAGTAGATAGAACTGTTTTACAACAGTGCAAATGGTTGTTAGCGCTTTGTGTGAACCCATAGGGAAAGACATGGGTTTATCAGAATCAACTGAGCAGAAACGGTATAGAAACCCGCATTGCAAGCTTTCCTGAAAAATCAATATGGCTATTTGTATAGGTAAACCTTTCATCAGTATCTCGTCACTCGTTTACAACTTTTTTGACTAAGCCAAAAAAGGCCCGAGCAAAGCTCGGGCAAAAGTTTTGGGATTACTCATTTAGGGAACAATGATTTATACAAATTGTGTTTAGAAACTGTAGGAAACGCTGACTCCTACTTCACGTGGTCTTCTGGGAGTCACTAACCAGGCCGGCGTAAGGACAGCCGAAGAGCCTAAGGTAGGACCATCGTCGTAGCGGGCCTCACTGCTGATGGATAAAGGATCATCAACATCTGTCAGGTTGTTTACGAACATACGGACACTCAGGTCGTCATTTCGCAAAGTGGCTGACAGGTTCATGGTAGTCACCGCACCGAGACTGATCAGATTGAAGTCATCCGTATACTGGGACCCTTCATGGCGAACATCGAGTCGCACACTGCCTTGCATACCGAAAATGTCCTCGGGCAGATGGGCTGTTACATCAAATGCACCTTTGACATCCGGGCTGCGGGTCATGGAGTTGCCATTTACCGGGGCACATGAGGCGAGAACACCATCGTCCTGTGGCGTCAGGATTTCGTCCTGATAGATTCTGGATCCACCGGCAGCGGCATCGTAATAGTTCGGGCCTGATATGGAGCAATAGTCGTCATATTTACTGCTGGAAAGTGCCAGATTACCACCCAGAACCCATATATCGCTCAGGTTATAGGAAGCGGCTAGTTCAAGCCCGTATAACTCGGCGTCACCGGCGTTCAGTGTGGAGCGCCAGCTCGGGTTCCAAAGACCTTCGTAGTTCCAACCGTTGTAGGTCGAACCGGCGGCAATGGATGATTCATCGTCCCAATCCAGAGTTCGTACAGACAAGAGGTCTTCCCAAATCATGTAGTAGAGAGCAGATGTAAAGGTTCCGCGACCATCGTGGAATGAACCTTTGGCGCCAATCTCATAATTGGTCAGCGTTTCTTCCTTGTGAGTCAAAAAGGACGATGCGCTATAGCCAACTGTAGTTGGTGCGGTAGCACTGCCGTCGGTGTAGGTGACTCCGGCATTACCTGGAACCGTCACACCATCAGGAGCAATGTTTGGAACCGCGATAGAGCCATTGGCAATATCCAACCCCTCGGCCAGATCGGGGTCGGCAAAACCGATATTTACCCCGGCCGGGTTAGTGCCCTGTGAGAATTGTGCATAGACGCTGAGGTCTTCATTAATGGTGGTGTTTATTGCAATTCGCGGTGCAAATGAAGCGGTTTCCTCGCAGGCGGTAAAGTCATTTATTGTGTCATTACCGCAGACTTCATCGATCTGATAGCGTCCTTCAAAGGACAGAGTTGTGCGATCGGTCAGATCATATTGCACACCCAGAGAAGCACCGATATTGTCCGTCACTTTTGAAATAACGTTGCCTAGGCCCGGATCAACTGGCTCACCGGTCGTTCCATTAATCAAATCGTAGTATATGGCACCCCAGTCATCGTAACTCTCGAGCCGATAATCATAGGCGTAGTAGGATCCACTCAGGGTATAGCGTAACCGCTCTTCTTCCGGTGAAGCCCAGCGAACCTCAAGGTACTCTTCCTCAATATTTACCGGACTACCGCGGACCGTACGTCCACCCTGATTCGCTGCCAATACGCCCGTGCTGGAAATAACCGCACGGCTGTCGTTCTTGTGTGGTGCCCATCGGTTGTCATACTCGTCTACGTACATACCCAGGAAGGTCAGAAGACCGTCACCAATTTCAAAATTCAGCTCGCCCTGCAATCGGTCCCGATCAACTTCAACAAAGGGAACCACACTGGTGATAGCTAACAATTGCTCGTAGGTAACACCAAAGGCATCGGTTTGCGCCAAATAATCATCCAGCGCCATACCACCGTAGGCAGCCGGATCATAATCTGCGATAAAGTCTCCCAGTACATCGTGATTACGACGAACAACATCAGAATCCATATCGCAATTAAATTCACCTGAGAAGAGTTCGGATCTGGCACCCATATTGTTGTACCAAACCCCGGTATCTCCGTGACAATCTGCCGGATCGAGAAAATATGCCGCAGTGTTTCCGTCAAACTGTTCCATACTGGAGAACATGAGTTCACCGTAAGTGGATTCGTTAAATTCAAAATTCAACTTGGCCAGAAAGGTTTTGGAATCCTGATTCCCGGTTTTAACTCCGTCGGTTGCCGTCCACTCATCAGGACCTGTAAAAGTTTCTTTTACATAACCCAATCGATATCCGAGGTTATCGTTAATAGGCCCGGAAATTGCCACACCAATTTGGTTATTTTCCAAAGTCGAAGTTCGCGCCTGAACACTGGCTTCAAACTCTTCGGAAGCATCCGCCGTTACGTAATTAATCGCGCCAGCAAAGGTGGATCGACCAAAGGCGGCGCTTTGTGGCCCGCGATATACCTCAACCTGCTCAATACCAAAAAACCCAATTGAGGCCGCTGGCCCAAGCATGGGTAAGCCATCGATAAAGGTATTTACTTTCTGTTGGGTAGAAATGATTTCGTCAGATTTGACGCCACGAATACCTGGTTGAGACGAGTTTCGGTCTCCAAAAGCCTCGTCATAGGATAGACCCGGAGTTGCGTCATATAATTCCTGCAGCCCGGTGATACCTTGATCTGCGATATCATTGGCTGAAAGTACCGAGATAGAAACTGGCACATCAACCAGACTTTCCTCCCGTTTCCGGCCTGTCACGAATATCTCGTCCAGTGCCGCGGCTGAACTCTCTTGGGCAATAGCTACCGTGCCACTGCCTAATCCGAGAGCACCCCCTAAAAAGCCAAGCATTGCCAAAAACAGCTTTTTCATATTTTCTTCCTCATTATTTTTTCTATCGCAGGTATAGCTTTAAATTCAAAGCAAATACCTTCCCCTACATCTACTGACAATGGAGTCTGATATTTACCCTCTAGTTAATTTGAGGAGAAAAAATAATTTGTTGGAAAACCTAAAAATCTAAAGAAAGACTTATTCCGAGCTCACGTGGTCGTCTTGGAGTGATTAAAAAAGCATTGGATTCAATTGCCGGATAACCTTGAATAGGGTTATCTATATATCTGTTTTCCTGGTTAAGATTAAGTGGCACTTTATTATCAGTCAGATTATTTATATAAAGCCGCAAACTGATATTTTCTTTGCGCATAGTGGCCGACAAATTAGTTACACCGGCATCCGAATTTTTGAATAAATTAAAGTCATCAACATAATAGGGGCCTGCATATCTATAGTCGGCTTGCAGGGTTGTGTTCATACCGAAAATACGAGTGGGAATATCCGCCTGAATACTTAACGCGCCCTTAACTCTGTGGCTCCGCGGTACATATTTCCCTTCGGCTATTACACAGTCGGTTTGCACACCATCCACCTGCGGAGTTAGGACATCAAAGACGTTTACAAAAGGAGCTGTGTCCGTAGTGGTATATTCGGGCCCGTATGGAGAACAATAATCCGAGTATTTATTCGTCGACAGAGCCAGATTTCCCGACAGACTCCAAATGTGATTAAGTGAATAAGCGGCCTCTATCTCAAGCCCGTATAACACAGCATCACCAGCATTCAGAGTCGAGCGCCAGTTATCATACCAATAACCTTCATAATTCCAGCCATTGTAGGCATCTCCATTCGCAATGGATGAATCATCCCCCCACTCCAGAGTTAAGACAGATAACAAATCCTCCCACACCCTGTAATAAAGCGCCGAAGAAAAACTTCCACGCCCCTCGTGAAATGAGCCCTTTGCCC
>JBFHKI010000134.1:0-5953 GCA_041595415.1 Pseudomonadales bacterium
ACCAAATGTTTGCCGCTCAGTATTACCACTTCGACCAACCTCGCCAATGGATAAATTCCGGTGGCTTGGGAACCATGGGCTTCGGGCTTCCGGCTGCTATGGGTGCGGTCTTCGCAGACAGGGATACCCCGGTAGCCTGTGTTACAGGAGAAGGCAGCATTCAGATGTGTATTCAGGAGCTATCTACCTGTAGCCAGTACCATTTGCCGGTGAAGATAATCAATGTAAATAATCAGGCATTGGGCATGGTTAAGCAGTGGCAGGATATGAACTACGAAGGCCGCTACTCACATAGCCTTTACGAGGAGTCATTGCCAGATTTTATCAGGCTGGCTGAGGCTTACGGCCATGTTGGCATGAAGGTTACGCGTTTTGAAGACCTGGAAGAAAAGATGCGCGAGTGTTTTGCCATGAAAGACCGGGTGGTCTTTATGGATATTTATGTGGATCCAACGGAACACGTTTATCCCATGCATGTACCGGAAGGCAGCATGCGTGATATGTGGGTTTCCAAGACGGAGAGAACCTGATGCAAAAACGAATTATCTCCATACTGATGGAAAATGAACCTGGTGCGCTTTCTCGGGTGGTCGGTTTGTTCTCGCAACGCGGGTACAATATCGACTCCTTGAATGTGGCACCTACTAATGACCTCAGCTTGTCGCGGCTGACATTGACAACAATCTGTGACGACTTGGTGATTGAGCAGGTTACCAAGCAGCTGAACAAGCTGATCGATGTCGTTAAGGTATTGGATATTACGGAAGGGCGTCATATCGAACGTGAGATGATGCTGATCAAAGTAAAAGCCAAAGGCGAACAGCGGTCTGAAGTTAAGCGCTGCAGCGATATTTTTCGCGGCCAAATAGTAGATGTTGGGCCCAGCTATTATACCTTGATGCTGTCGGGCGACAGCGCCAAGTTGGACGGTTTTATAGAGGCGTTGGGTGATATTTCTGTACTTGAGGTGGTGCGCACCGGAGTGTGTGGGATTGCCCGATCAGAAAAGTCTCTAACGCTTTGATTGCCCTTGTTTAAATTTAAAGATTACGAACGACAATATAGGAAATTTGAAATGCAGGTTTATTACGACAAAGACGCCGACCTCTCTATTATTCAGGGGAAAAAGGTCGCCATTATTGGCTACGGTTCACAGGGCCATGCTCACGCACTTAACCTGCGTGATTCAGGTGTTGCCGATATTACTATTGGCCTGAAAGCAGGTTCTTCATCACGCGCCAAGGCAGAAAATGAAGGTTTGAAAGTCGCCGAAGTCGCCGATGCAGTTACCGATGCCGATCTGGTAATGATTCTGACACCGGATGAATTCCAGGCCGCGCTTTACAAAAATGATATCGAGCCGAATCTGAAGCAGGGTGCTGCTCTGGCTTTTGCTCACGGATTTTCGATTCATTACAACCAGATCGTGCCTCGAGCCGACCTCGACGTGATTATGATCGCGCCAAAAGCACCCGGACATACCGTGCGAAGTGAATTTGCCAACGGTGGTGGTATTCCGGACTTGATCGCTATCTATCAGGATGCCACAGGTAATGCCAAAGATTTGGCGCTGTCCTATGCATCTGGTGTTGGTGGTGGTCGTACTGGCATTATCGAAACAACCTTTAAGGACGAAACAGAAACCGATTTGTTCGGCGAACAAGCGGTTCTCTGTGGTGGTGCAGTTGAACTGGTAAAAATGGGTTTCGAAACTCTGGTAGAAGCGGGCTATGCACCTGAGATGGCTTACTTTGAATGTTTACACGAACTCAAGCTGATTGTTGACCTGATGTATCAGGGTGGCATTGCCAACATGAATTACTCGATCTCCAACAATGCCGAGTACGGTGAGTATGTGACAGGGCCCCGAGTAATCAACGAAGAGTCTCGTGCTGCCATGTGGGAGTGTCTGGAAAATATCCAGAATGGTGAGTATGCCAAGCAGTTTATTCTGGAAGGACAGACCAACTACCCATCCATGACGGCAAATCGTCGCAATAACGCCGCGCACCAAATTGAAGTGGTGGGCGAAAAATTGTGATCCATGATGCCCTGGATTACCAAAAACCAATTGGTAGACAAGGCGAAAAACTAGATTCTTGTCGGAATGTAAAAAAGGCTCCTACGGGAGCCTTTTTTTTGCTTCTACTTTGTATAACGGGGCCGGGCAAGACATCGAATAAACTCAATGTCCTGGCATATAACTTCGGCCAATACATATTAGAAAGTCAGATTTACTCCAACCCAAAAACTACGCGCCTTATCCTTAACATTGTAGTCGTCGCTAAAGGCAACTTCGCTTGTTACACCCCGTCCTGTCAGGTACTCGTAGACACCATCGTTGTTCAGATCAGTATAGGTTGCTGTATAGGAAGTGAAATCGGTGTTCAGCAAATTATTGATACGGGCATTTAGATTAATATTGTCGGAAATCCGATAACTCGCTCCCAGATTAAAAACCTCGTAGTTTTTGTAATACAGAGGTTGGTCGGTAACAGAATCCCAGCCGCGGTAGCGATCGGATCGAAGCTCAGCCTGCAGGGTCAGTGTCAATAAATCCGTTGCCTGCCATTCCAGAGTGGTATTCACCATATGTTCTGCAGTATTGGTCAAGGGTTGGCCGGCCTCACTGCCGCTTTTTTGCTCACTGTCGGTCCAAGTGTAGTTGCCACGTACGGAAAGTATTTGGCTGATCAAATATCGACCGGCTATTTCCACTCCCTGTACTTCCACCTCATCAATATTGATCTTCTGGCTGTAGTTGTCGTAGCCCAAAGATTCATAGCTTCCCAGGTTCACACAGGGGCGTTCACCACCGGTTGCTTCACAGGTTTGAACACTATCACCGCTGGTTATCTTGTCCTCGAAATCTGTTTTGAACAGAGTAATGTTGAAGTTGTGCCCCTCGCTACCGTTCCAGTAGGCAGCAATCTCGGTGTTCACGCTGGTTTCGGGTTTTAGCTCCGGATTCCCCGCAAAAGGGCTGGTGCCCTGACCACCAAAGCCGGTGATTCCATCGTACAGGTCGGTAGTTTTGGGAGTTTTGTACCCGGTGCTGACACCCCCTTTAAGAGTCCATTCGCCGGTCAGGTTGTACACTCCATAGAGACGGGGAGATACCTGACTCCCGAAAACATCGTGACTGTCATAACGCAAGCCGGTTGTAAGAGTCATGTCTTGCGCCAGTGTCCAGCTATCTTCGGCAAAAAGAGAATACATCTGATGTTTCTGCACTTCGCCGGCCTGTTCCGACTCTATTCCAAACACGCCATCTTCAAGTTCACCATCAATTAACTGTCCACCCAATACCAGAATATGATCACCGGCCATATCCTCCAGAGGGATATCTGTCCGGGCATCCAGGGTGTATTGGCGACTGATCAGTGGGCGAGCAGGGCGTGGCAAGAAGGTTTCTTCCGCCAAAGCTTTGCGTTCCTCTTCGGTCATTCCGGCATAGTCACCATTCCCGTCGTACATTTCCTGTAAGAGATTGCGTTCTGCAACACTGAAAGGCATGGTGCGGCCTTCATTGGCGGTATCAACGTAGGATAGAGAAAGGGAAGTATTGCCAAATCCCCACTCGCCTTGATGGGCAATAGACCACCATTCGCGATCAAAGGTCTGATCAGAGGCGTACCCGGCGCGAGGACTTACTATGCCGCCACTGGTTCGCCAGATGGATTCGATATTGTCCCTTGTGCCCAGCGGATATAGGATCTCCTGAGTGTCCAGATCGTAAACCGGAGTGTTGTCGTAGACTTGGTTGGATGTATCGTAATCAAAGATAAACCGCTGTGAATCTGAAGGGTTCCAGCTCAGGCTAAAACCGATCTCTTTGTTGGTATTGTCGACAGTTTTTCCTCCACTGCCAAACCCCAGAGACCTGTAGTGTAATTCACCATTCGGGTCTTCAGCTGGCTCAAACTCGGGAGAAGACGCGGTACGTTCGTATAGGCTGCCGCGCAACTGTATTGCCAGAGCATCACCCCACAATGGACCAGCGACACTGAAGTCGGTGGTGATGTCATCACCAAATTGATCGTCAGATTGAAGGCTGCGTCCGAAGGTTATGGAGCCACTCCATTGCTCCGTTTGCGGTTTGGTAATAATGTTTATCACTCCACCGAGAGCGTCCGCACCGTAGAGAGTTGAGGCCGGACCACGTATTACTTCAATACGTTCAACCGATTCAAGGGGAGGGACGTGGCCAAACTGGTTTCCGCCAAAATTATTCGGATAAATATCGCCGTGATTGTTCTGCCGGCGTCCGTTCACAAGGACAAGTGTGTAGTCAGACTCCAGGCCACGCATGCTAATGGAACCCTGACCGGTTTTGTCGCGGGATACTCCAATATCAACACCTTCCACATATCGCACGGCGTCCAACAGGGTAATGTAAGGCCGAGACTGCAGCTCTTCTTCCGAGATTATAGAAATACTTGCCGGGGCATCGGTGAGTTTTTGTTCGAATCCCGTTGCAGTAACAACCATTTCATCGACGCGGACATCCTCATTTTGCGCTTGGGCAAGAGCGCCAGCCGAGAGAAGTGATGTGATGATTCCAACGGCAAAAATCTTGTGAATCATTTTTTGTTTCCTTGATTAGGGATGAATTGTGCAAATTGTGAAGATAAATAGTAAATGCAAATGATTCTCATTTGCAACTAAAAGTTTTCGAATTCAGTCTGATGTCACAAGACGTTATTGATAACGCTTAAAAAAAGATTTCTGGTAGGCTGGCACCAGTTAAGTAGACTCGCGCTTTAACCTGTCAAAGATAAAGGATGCTTTTTATGGATTATCTCTTTCCCGCCGTTGGTATAGCAGTTGTCCTTGTTATTCTGGTTCGCTCAATTGTCCGCATCGTGCCGCAAAACAGCGCGCTAATTGTCGAGCGTCTGGGTAAGTACCACACCACACTTGAAGCCGGGTTTCATATATTGGTGCCCTTTATCGATAAGGTTGCCTATCGGCACTCACTGAAGGAATTCGCCATCGATGTACCCTCCCAGCAGGCTATTACACGTGACAATGTGGCGCTTGGTATCGACGGGGTACTCTATCTACGGATTATGGATCCGAAAGCGGCTTCTTACGGTGTGGAAAATCTGCGTTTTGCCATTGTTCAATTGGCGCAAACCACTATGCGGGCCGAAATAGGCAAACTCAGCCTCGACGATACCTTTGAGTCCCGCGATAACATCAATGCCATGGTGACCCAGGAAATCGATGAAGCCTCTGAGGTTTGGGGCACTAAAGTGCTTCGGTATGAGGTCAAAGATATCTCTCCACCCAGATCAATCCTCGAAGAGATGGAAAAGCAGATGGGTGCTGAGCGTGAACGACGCGTAGCTGTTACTACATCCGAAGGTTATCGGCAGGCACAGATTAATCAGGCTGATGGTGATAAACAGGCACAGATATTAAGAGCCCAAGGGACAGCTGAGTCGCTTCTGATTGAAGCCAAGGCTCGGGCTGAGGCTATTACCGCAATTGCCTCGGCAATTCAGGGTGAAGGCGGAACCGCGGCTGTGGCTCAACAATTGGCCGAACAATATATCTCTGCCTTTGAAAAACTGGCACGTGACGGTACGGTTGCTCTGATTCCTGCCGATGGAGGCGATGTTTCAGCTATGGTTGCCAAAGCGTTTACCGCCTTTGAAAAATTAAAGGGGCAGGTCGATCAAGCCGAGACAATAGAGGTGCAATAGATGACACCCTTTACGCTATTTTTTGCCTTAGGCCTATTGCTGATTGCAATTGAACTTCTTGTTCTGCAGTTTTCGGTTTTTTGGGTGGCTTTTTTCGGATTGGGAGCACTGATAGCCGCTGCTGTTGCTTATTTTTCACCTGGAATGGGTTGGACAGGCGCTACCATGGTATTTGTCGCTGCGTCGGCTTTCATCTGTATTGCGCTGTTTAAGCCTTTACGAAAATGGCAATCGGGGCCTGC
>JBFHKI010000135.1:0-5928 GCA_041595415.1 Pseudomonadales bacterium
TCTGGCTCTGGCTCTGGCTCTGGCTCTGGCTCTGGCTCTGGCTCTGGCTCTGGCTCTGGCTCTGGCTCTGGCTCTGGCTCTGGCTCTGGCTCTGGCTCTGTTGGTACGCTAACTGGCTGATCTGGTTCAGGCTGCTCTGCAGCGGCCTCATCAAATGACACCGGATAACCGATGCTGGCACAATTTTCTTCGGCCTTGTCGAGAAGAAACGCCAGGTTAAAGTTGGCATCTTGTTCCAGGCACTCAAGATAATAATCGACGGTCATAATGACATCCGCCAACAGATCAACGGGTTCTGCGGCGGGTTGGATTTTTTTATCTATTAACTCATTTTGAATATAGCTGCGCACCGAAACGACGATATTGGCCAGCTGTTCCAGAGGATAGAAGCGCAGAGCGCCTTCCAGTTCAACCAGATAACCCGGTACTTTCTCCAAAGCCAGACGGTCAAACCCGCCATCTAAATAACCTGTGATATCGGTTTTAGAGCGCTCGAGAGATAATCGCCCCTGATAGAGAAGCATGTTGCGAGCATCACCCACTTCACTTGCGGAATCGAGGTCTGGCTCGGTCTTGTCACTGTGCGAGCTGGTGAGAGACTTCAGTCTTGCTTCCAGCTGCATCAGAGCGTCGGCAATTTCTGACAGTTGTTCGTCAGTAACTTCCTCTATTGAGGAGAGGCCTTTCCAGCTCGCAAGGCGCACAGAAATTTCTGCAGCCGTTGCCTGGGCATCATCAATACCAACCATCGAGAGGGTGTCACCCATTCGCATTGCCAGAGTGTCAAGTAAACGCTTGGCTTCACCAAAGTCCAGTTGGCCAGTGAGGGCTTGTTCAAGTGCATTTTTAGCTTGCGCTATATCGGCAGCAAGTACCTCAACAACGGGGTCAATCAGGGACGAATCAAAATGACGTATATCACCAGACAAAACTTCCCGTGCCGTAGAGGCAAATTCGTGCAACCCAAAGAAACCGAGTACACGGTTGCCCGCCGTTTGTTGACCATCGGCAATGGCCAAATAGAACAGCAGGTTTTTTAATAAGCCGGTGTCTTCACAATCGCTTCCGGCAACCAGGTTTTTCAGCACTTCATCAAAGCGTTTGAATTGCTGGCGCAGGGCGAGTTCCAGTTCAATGTCGTGGGCGACAATTTTTTCCAGCAAAGCCAGAGCTGTGAAAGCAGTAGCAGAGAGGTAGGCTGTTCCGCCTCGTTGGTACACCAGCTTGAATACTTTTTGCAGGTCGGCGAGATTGGATTCAGTCAGGCCGTCGCGCATCAGCACCAATACCGCTTTTTGATACAGCGTACGAACCTTCCGGATGATGGCGGAATCCAGAGTTTCCGAAAAAGTTCTTGAAAACGACTGCAGCCCTGCAGAAAGGTCTGGCGCAAAGAGATTGGATTCGCTGGCCAAGGGTTGCTCGGACAGGGCTCTTATGTTGTTTACTCTAGGGGTTAGCTTGATGAAGATGGCGTCACCACCGGAGGTTTCCAGTGACGCCCTCAGAGTTAACACACCTTCGGAAAGGGTACCTAAAATCTGATCGCTGTTTTTGTCTGGATTGTCCAAATAGCTCCGGCCGAACTCATAGAGTTCGGCTGACAAGACAGCTTGTGCCTCAAGCCCGGTTACGTTACAGATGCTTTCGGTATTTTTAAGAATGGCTATGCATTCTTCCAGCTGCACAACTTCGGAGCGGTTTTCGATATAGCGCTCCAGTTTGACCAGAGCCTCATCGAGCTCGATTTTTGTTTGCGAGACAACCCATTGGCTGGAATCGACCGTTTGTGAATCAGAATTTGGCATCGGGCTGAGAGCTTAGGACTTCGGTTCGTCGTCATCCAGATCGATATCGAAGGATAAAAAATCCTCTTCATCGTCCAGACCAAATTCACTAGCCAGGTCTGCCTGGTCCGCAAAATCACTCTCGGTGTCATTCTCGGGTAAAACATCTCCCGGATCGTCAGCAGGGATATTTTGTGGGGGCAAAATTTGAGTTTTGTCCAGCTCTTGCAAGCCCTCTTCTGGATCCTCCTCTGTTTCTGGCGCTGTCTCGGCGTTTTCTTCAAAACTTGCTTCTAGCGCCTCCAGGGATTCCATGGAATGCGCTTCGAGGACCAGATTGGTGATGTCGGATGTCTGGTTAAATGCATCCGGGGTTTGATCAGAGCTGGATATAAAAGCGGATGCTACCGCGCCCTGCGGAAGCTTGAAGTCGTCAACTGAGCTGCGCAGGTTAATGGCTTGTTCCGCCAATGCGCCAATGGCGCGACCGGTTTCGGAGCTGCCCGCCAGGGTTTGCTCGGTAATGTCAGAAATTACGCGCATGGACCGTGATGCACGGTTCGCCAGATTGGACTGCTCCTTGGCCGCCGTGGAAATGGCCAGGATCAGTTTGGCAAGGTTTTCCGAGGTTGATTGAATCTCGGTCAGGGATTCTCCTGCACTATTAGCCAGTTCGGCACCTCGTACGACTTCAGAGGTGGTTTGTTCCATGGAAGCAACGGTTTCGTTGGTGTCGGTTTGGATAGCGCGAACCAGCGATTCAATTTGTTTGGTTGCACCGGCAGACCTTTCCGCTAACCCCTGGATTTCGTCGGCAACTACGGCAAAACCCCGTCCGGCTTCACCCGCCATCGCGGCCTGAATCGAGGCGTTAAGGGCAAGAATATTGGTCTGATCGGCGATATCATTAATCAGCGATACGATATCGCCGATTTCCTGAGAGCTTTCTCCCAAGCGTTTGATCCGTTTAGCCGTATCCTGGATTTGCTCACGGATATCATTCATGCCGGCAATGGAGTTTTGAACGACTTTGTTGCCGGTACGTGCCACTTCGACCGAGCTCTGGGCAACAGAAGCGAGCTCTTCAGCATCACTGGACATTAGTGTCAGATTGTCGGCGATTGATCCGATTGCCTCTGTGGTTTCACTGATCTGTGAGGATTGATGCTCGGAAGCTTCGTTCAGGCGCAGGGCGATGGCGCGGGTTTCATTCGAGGCTCCGGCAACGCTTTCGGCAGTGGCGACAACATTGGTTACCAATTCCCGCAGCTGTTCAATCGCATAATTGATTGAGTCGGCGATGGCGCCTGTGAAATCTTCGCTCACGGTTGCCTTAACGGTGAGGTCACCTTCGGCGAGATCGGCAATTTCATCCAGCAGGCGAAGGATTGCCTCCTGATTGGCCTCGTTTGCCACCTCTTGGTGACGCAGGCTGGATCGAGTTTGCCTTACAACCAACAAACCGATCAGGAAAGCCAGAATAGCGGCAGCAGTGGCGGCAAAAAATACCATAGGAGTGCTGAATGGACGAGCATCGAAACGCTCGGGAAGACTTGCAATTTCAAGCGAGAGAATTTGCGCTCTCGATAAAAGGTCTGCACCGGTTCGCAGGATCGAGTCTGCGGCATCGGATGTCACCGAAAGTGAAGGTGATGCCTCAATAAGTGCTTCCACTGAGGTATTGATACCTTCGAACTGTGCTTCTACCTGCTCCAGCAGTGTTCGGGCTTCTGGAGTAACCACACGACTGATACCCAGCAGGCGGTTGCCGTCACGCATGCCAACCAGTACTTCGGAGAAAACCAAAACGTCATTGCGGAACTGTTCTGCGGCTGCAACTGCGTCGTAATCGCGCGTCATGGCGTTCCCGCCGAGAATGCTGCGCAAGCTGGCCAGAGCCCGTTCGGAGCGCCACACCTGTGCCTGCGCTTCAGCTACCTGATCTGCAGGTGCCCCGGCACTTAGCATGGTGTCTACAACCGTAGTGTAAGCCTGTTGGATGCGGGGAATATTTTGCTCCAGAACCGACAGTTGAGTTCTGAGAAACTGTACGTTTTCAGTTTGTCCCCGAATTGCCCGAACGTCCTCAATAATAGAGTTAAGTTGGTCACTAAAGCGGCGAACGTTTGCCGGTTCCAGTTCCCCGGCTGAGCTTACAAAACGGTTCTGCTTGTCGGAAATAGACTGTTCTATGGCCGGTAAACCTACAACCGCTTCGGCGTCACCGATAGCAGCTTCCTGGGAGACAATCATCAAGTCATAAACTTCAGACTGAATAGATGTCAGCAGGTTTTGAAGTTGACGGTCGGCGCGATCATTATTGGCGGAAAGCGTCATGCTATAAATGGCGAGCAAAATGGCGCCGGCCATCAAAAGGGACAGGAAGAAAATAATTAATTGATGGGGTTTAACACTTAGTGCCATGGTATTTTCACTTGTTATTTAGGCCGCAGCGACCTGGCGAAATTTCTCGCTAAAGATCAGCTGGTCCATGTCAAATATTTGCCACACCTCGCCGCCGATCTCTACTGCACCAGACAAATAATTTTCAAGGTCGGTGGGTGTTTCAATTGTTTTAATGGTTTTGTCTTGTACCTGGCGCATACCGATAACCTGATCGACAATCAGACCGAAGCGTGTATCGGGCCGGTCAAGGCTGATCACGTGGCTTCGGGATTTGTTAGAGGAGGCCTCTTGGCCAAGGTACAGCCCCAGATCTATCAGAGGTAGCGGTGCACCGCGAACATTGGCAATGCCGGACACCCAGGGTTGCACTCCAGGGAGAGAAGTCAGTTTGGGCACTTCAATAACTTCCGAAATTTCCTGAACATTTACCAATAATCGGTATTTTCCAATCAGAAAAGCGACAGACTGCCATGAGTCATCACCTAATTTCTGTGGCGCGGCAACTGATCTCTCCTCGATATGGTCGCGTAAATGTATGAGCTTTTCTATTGGAGAACTCATTCCAGATTCAACCTACCAGCTCATTTATGGTGTTGGCCAAAAGCATTTCAGATACCGGTTTTGTCAGATAGGCTCTGGCGCCCTGGCGCTTGCCCCAGACCTTGTCCGTTTCCTGATCCTTGGTAGTGACCATTACGATAGGAATATCTTTAGTAGTTTCGTTTTTTGAGAGTTGGCGTGTTGCCTGAAAGCCGTTCAGTCCAGGCATAACAATATCCATTAGGACCAGATCTGGTAACTCTTCCTTGGCAAGCCGAATTCCATCTTCACCGCAATTGGCAGTAATAACCTCGTGCCCGCTCTTTTTTAGAAGCTGGGTAAAGCGTTTGGTTTCGGTCATCGAATCATCGACGATCAGCACTTTGGCCATTTAAATCAGCCTCAATAAGATAGTTATTTTTTGTAGCACTGGTAGACCTCGAGAAGTTCCTCTTTGCTAAAGGGTTTTGTCAAATAACGGTCAGAGCCAACAATGCGCCCCTTGGCTTTATCAAACAGGCCGTCTTTACTGGATAGCATTACCACCGGCGTACTTTTGAACATGGGGTTGTTCTTGACCAGAGCGCAGGTCTGGTAACCATCCAATCTCGGCATCATGATGTCGATCAAGATCAGATCAGGTCGTGTTGCGGCAATTTTGGCCAAGGCATCGTATCCGTCGGTGGCGGTTACTACTTCGCAGCCCTCTTTGGAAAGGATGGTCTCCACAGTCCGGCGAATAGTGTTGCTGTCGTCAACTACCATTACTTTCATTGCGCCAGTGCCTCGGGGAAAGTTTCAATCACAGATACTACCTAGTTTGGTGTCAGCTAGAAAACGACCTTATATTGTCGCATAGGCCGACCAAAAACAATCCTGTTCTCGGCAAAGCGGGAACAATGCACGCTAGTTTCGCTTTTCCTTTCTCACAGAACTTTGTTTGTCGCGTGCTAAGATTTGCAATTAACTGAATTGAAGCTGGAGTAATTTCACCTATGGCAGCAAATGCCGGTCGTATGGGTATCCTTATGGATCCCCTTGAAACTGTGGTTCCCTATAAAGATACAACTCTCGCTTTAGCCCAGTCGGCGCAAGATTTTGGCTGGACTGTGGAATATTTCACGCAGGGGGATATCTGGCTCTCGGACACCGGGCCCAAAATACGCTCGGCGCCGTTGCGAGTGGACTTGGCCAA
>JBFHKI010000136.1:0-5883 GCA_041595415.1 Pseudomonadales bacterium
CGAACGACTAGAGACTGTGAAATGGACAAAATGGTGAATTACGCTCGACTAGCGTTAGTTGATTTCGCTAGCGCGGATGACAGCGCCCTGATTTATGCTGAGCTTTATGGTTTCGGGGCCGATAAAACACATACTGACAGAGCCCAGGGTTCCACAATTCAAAGTTGATTATTGTTCTGAAGATGGATCAGACCTGAGATCACGTGGTTCGGGCTGCGGACTCATGGATATCAGTTTCAGTCGCGGCTTGTCGGCTTTGTCATAGATAACCAGCCAGGTGTCTGATTCTATCTGGTATCGCGTTGCGTCATTTAAGGCATTCAGAAAGCGCTGCTCCTGCATTGCTATTGCCGTAGAGCATGCCATCCGTGTAGTGACTGCCTGTGATACCAGAAAAGCATTTTTGTCTGTATCTACAGCGGCACTGTACCGGTTGCAACCGGTAGAACCGGAGATACGGTCTGCCTCTTCAAACCTTAGCGTGGTCATACTGAAATCTATAACACCCCCCTGATCGATGTCCTCGACTCGCCAGGAACCGGTCAATTCCACTGAATCAGTTATCGACTCAGGGGAAGCCTTAAAAGGGGCGCAGCCTGCCAGAGTTATTCCGGTAGTCAGGATAATAAAGATAAATAAAACATGCCGCATACTTTCTTCCGGATTAGAACTAATTTGGGGCAGAGTAACAATTCTTTCCGGGTCTGAGGAGCAGATATAAAAAAGGTCAGCATGTGCTGACCTTTTTTAATCGGAAGCGACTAAGCCCTAAGCCAGGCGACTTGGCAAAACATCCTTCACCTTGTTGTGCATATCCAGCAGATTCTTTTCGGTGGTTTCCCAGTCGATACAGGCGTCGGTAACCGAGATCCCGTATTTGAGTTCCGACAAATCCTTGGGGATCTTCTGGTTGCCTGGTCCGATATTGCTTTCCACCATCAGGCCGACGATGCTTTGGTTGCCGTCGACGATCTGATGCGAGATGTTGTCCAGCACCAGGGATTGCAGATCGTGGTTTTTGTTGGAGTTGGCGTGGCTGCAGTCCACCATAATAGTGGCAGGCAGTCCGGCTTTTTCCAGCTGTTCTTCGGCCAGTTTTACGCTGACGTAGTCGTAGTTGGGCTTGCCGCCACCGCCACGCAGAACTACGTGAGCGCTGGGGTTGCCTTTGGAATGAACCACGGATACCTGGCCTTCCTTGTTGATACCCAAAAAGCGGTGTGGGCTGGCAACAGATTTAAGGGCGTTGATAGCCACTTCCAGGCTGCCGTCGGTACCGTTTTTGAAACCAACCGCAGAGGACAGGCCCGAGGCCATTTCGCGGTGGGTCTGTGATTCGGTAGTTCGCGCACCGATGGCCGACCAACTGATCAGGTCCTGCATATACTGCGGAGTGATAGGGTCCAGGGCTTCGGTTGAGCAGGGCAGGCCCAGCTCGGAAATATCAATCAACAGTTTACGGGCGATTCGCAGCCCCTTTTCAATATTGAAAGAGTCGTTCATATCCGGGTCGTTGATCAGCCCTTTCCAGCCAGTGGTGGTACGGGGTTTTTCAAAGTAGACCCGCATCACGATATAGATACTGTCGCTGACCTGGTCGCTGAGTTTTTTCAGGCGTCGGGCGTAATCCATGGCCGCTTCGGGGTCGTGGATGGAGCAAGGGCCGATCACCATCATCAGACGGTGGTCGCTGCGGTCGATAATGTTGCGCACGGTTTGTCGGCCTTGCATAACTACGGCTTTGGCTGCTTCTGAAATGGGCAGTTCTTGCAGTAATTCATCGGGCGACAACATAGGCGTCAATGAGTAGATATTGACGTCGTCAATTATTTCCGTGCCTTTGGGCTGTACCTCGGAATTCATGATGTTAGAGCTTTGTTCAAAATGGGCGCGCAGTTTAACAGAAGCTGTCTGTGCGTTGCACAGAAGGTTATTTATTGCCTTGATAGAGGAATTTTTACCAACCGTGACGAAGTCTAGCTGCTTTTCTCGAGACCTTTTTTTTGAATAATCCTGGCCCAGTCCGGGCTGTCGGGGCCGACAACACACTGGCCCTTTTCACGCAGGGCCAAGCGAAGATGACATTTTTGAATTTCGGTTTCCAGTTCTTGCTCGGGAATACACTTAACCACTTCCAGTAACTGGGCCAGAAAGGGGGATCCGTCTCGCTTCAGGGTGTAAAACACCCACTTTCCCTCTTTGTGCGCGGTTACCAAACCGGCTTTCTGTAAAATTTTCAGATTGCGTGAGACGTTGTAATGGGTTTCGCCAAGAACATCCATTGCCTCGGCGACACAGATCCGATCGTCGATATGAACCAACAGCCAGAAAAGTCGCAAGCGATTTGAGTCCGCAATGGCTTTCAATGCATCTGTATAACCGGCATTTATCATGATATGTCTGGGCCTCCGCGGATCGGGATCTTAAGTGATTACTCTGAGTGCGGCAATTCGTCAGAATCCATTATCTGGCTGGAAGAGTTATTGCTCGCGTTGGCTAAACCCTATCAGCATCAACCCGATACCGATCAAAAATACCAGTGCGGAATGGCAGGCATGAAATATCAACTCTCCCTTACTGGCACCGGTAAACAAGGCGATCCAGAAGATGGGGCAAAACAGCCCTAATAGTGCAATACTAAACCCTGGTTTGGCGGACGCCGGCAGTCTGCGCTCTTCGATCGCAGACCGGATAACACGCCACAAATGTGTGTAGGCGCATAGACGTACCAAGGCTTTCCTGACTTTTCCCATTTTTATTTTTCTCGCTCTCTTTCCAGCAAAGGATTGCAGGCGGTCAAATACACCGCCGTACAACAACATGCCGATTCAAACCGACCGTTGTTGTACGCCTTGTTGCCAGTTTGTTATTTAAAATACGGCACTGAAAACAATTCCACCCAGAATGGCGAGGGTGATCACGGTGATTACAAAAGCCACTACAGCTTTGGGTTTTAGTACAGAGGAGATAATGGCTATTTCCGGCAAACTGGCACCTGTCCCACCAATCAACAATGCCATTGCCGCTCCCATTCCCATGCCTTTGGCAATGAGAACCTGCAGTAAAGGTAATGCCATTTCAATCCGCAGGTAGAGGGGCACCCCTATGGACGCCGCCAGAGGAATGGCGTACCAGCTGTCTTCGCCGATGTATTGCTCGACTATTTCCGCTGGAAGAAAAGCTGCGGACAGGGCGCTGATCACGGCGCCGATTAGCACGTAGGGAATAATTCGTTTGAACAGCGCCCAGGCAAATCGCATCGCCAATTTTAGTCGCTCTTTGTGCGCCACGGTGGCTGTGCTGGTGAGTGGCGCACAGGTGCTGGCGAGACATTCTTGCAGTTGCTCTGCGGGTGTCTCTACTGCCATCGCCCCTGCGGATCCCTTGGGCACACTGGTTGCGGAGCAGACAGCAACGCTGGGTTCTGAGGCTGCACAGGCCGAAACGGGTGCGGAAGCCGAACAGGATGATGTCGGTGCACTGCTGCATCCACCTGGGGACACTTCTTCAATACGGCGCATGGCATTTTTCAAGGGTGTTCGGCCGATGACAAAACCTGAGACTATGGCTCCGCCCAGTGTCAGGGCCAGATACAACAGGGCAACCTGCCAGCCAAAAATGGCAATGATCAATCCAACAACCACAAAGTTGCACAGAGGGGCGGAAATCAGGAATCCGAATACCATTCCCATGGATGCGCGCATTTCAATCATTCCCATAACCACCGGCACCATGGACGCGCTGCAAAATGGTGTCAGTGTGCCAAGTAGCGCCCCGACCAATGGGCCGCGTTTTTCATTTTTGGCCAGTTTTTTTTGTAATTTTTCTTGGGGAATATATTCTCGAATAATGCCTGTCAGAACCGCAACAACGGCAATAATCAGAACAAGAGCGCCGCCCACATGAATCAGTTCTTCCAGAGCGATAGCCCAGCTATTTTTTTCCATATCCTTTCCTTTGATTAAAGGGTTGTTTTTTATAATTGCATATATGCGCGTTTGTGCATACGTATAGACTAGCCAATTGTATTCAGACTGGCAAGCAAGAAATCAGCTCGGGGAGAGTTTGCTGCTGGTGGGTTTGTGAGGGTAAAGGTGTTTTAGCGCAGCGCAATGTTAGGGCTGCGGATATAAGCGGGATATCTGAATGAGAGTATTGGCAGCGATAAGCTATTGGGGTTAACCGGGACCAGGGTTAAAAAATTACTTCGTGGTGCAATTGAGCGGCCGGAAAATAAAGCAGGGTTTTTATAGAGTTATGGCCCCGGAACAGGGTGCGATAACGCGCTAACTGGGCGCGATATTTCAGTTCCTGTTGCTGCAGAAAGTCCTCTTCACTCTGATTGTCTGCGGGGGTGGCGGATTTGTAGTCGATAATCCAGCGAATATCGCCGTCCGGTGTGGTTTCAACAAAGGTACGATCAATAACCGAGCGAACCAGGGCACCCGATGGCATCAGTTGTTCTATTTCAAGCTCGCAAGCTGAGTCTTTATGTTGCGGGTTCAGAACCCATTGGCCAAATTCGCTTTCGATCGCACTGCGGAATTGTTTTTCAATTCGCTGTATGACTTCGGTCTGTTGAGCCTCGTCCAGTCCACTCAGACGCAGTTCGGTATACCAGGATTGGCGATGCAGGGCGATATCCCTTGAACGATCTTGTGCAACTAACATCAGGCTGTTATGCAACAGGTTGCCAACCAGGCGCTGGGTCAAATTCTCACCGAACTGGAAGTGATGTTTTGCAGACTCAACCGGACTGGTTTCAGTGACACTGGGTTCAGGCGTTTCAGTCGTAGTGAGCAGACGGCGTATTCCCGTCAACTGCTTGAGTTCCCGGGATTCTTCAATATTGTCGGGAGGCTCTACTCCTTGGCAGAAGCTATCTTCGTATTGGGGCCAGAGCAGGTTGAGCAGAGAATTGGTGGAGGGGTCTTTCCACTTGTCTTTTTTCTCGTCCCAGTTGAGTTGGGCACTGAGGTGCAGGGTTAATTTGGATCTTGTGCAGGCTACGTACAACAAACGGCTGGATTCATCCCGAACTCGTTCACCTTCATCGGCCAGCAACCATTTATATATGGGGTCATTGTCATTCTTGGCCGGGCGAGCCGCCGCAAGAAAAGCGGTGTGGCCGTCGGGGAATTCCCTTTCTTGCCAGACCAGGGCGGGATTACTTTTTGACCCGCCGGTAGTGCGTTGCATTTGTGGCAGATAGACATGGTCGAACTCAAGCCCCTTGGCGGCGTGAACGGTCATGATTTTTAGCGGACAATCAGTGTCGGTATCTGGGCGGGCATAGAGCTGATCCAGCTCATTTTCCAGCTGTTCCAAGTCTACAACCAGTTCTCCCTGTGACTGGCTTTGCAACAGGTTGAGGTAGTCGTTGATATCCTGCTGGTAGCTTGGTTTAAAAAGGCACTGGTCTCCGCCGAGCTGTTGCCACAGCCCTTGTACAAGGTCACGAAGATCGCGCAGACCGAAGTTGGACTGGGCTTGCTGCATGCAAAATTGCAATTTGCTCAGTTGCTGTTTGCCAATATCGCTAATGGCCGGGTTATCAGTTGCCTTCTGTATTGCGGACCAGATGCTAATCGGAGTCTCGCACTGGGGTGGGTTGCACAGGGCGTGTAAATCCGCCATATCCAGCCCTACCATCGGGGTTCTGAGTAGCGCCAGCCAGGCGATTCGATCAGCTGGGCTGTGCAGTGCCCGTACCAGTGTATGCATGTCCAACACATGCATACGCTGTCCGAGGGCTTCAATTTTTTGCGCCTGCCAGCGGATATTGCGGGCTTTCAGCGCTGGCAATATGTGCTGCAAGTGGCTTCGAGCGCGTACCAGTATGGCTACGGAATCCTCAGGGTTTTGCAGGTTGTGTGCGATGGA
>JBFHKI010000137.1:0-5866 GCA_041595415.1 Pseudomonadales bacterium
CAGCAGTTCCTGAGGCCAGCCTTCACTGCTGAGTCGCTTGAGCATGCGCCAAGCCATTACCTGTACCGCTGGTACCTGACTCCACATACTGTCATTCAGACAGCGCCAATGATTCACGTCGACCTTTTCCGGATCTTCAATCTGTTCCAGACAGGTCGAACAGATCAAAACCGACTGATCCGCGCTGTCATCAGCACTTGGAGGCACCGCAAAAACTGCAAGGCCTTCAACAGCCGAACATAATTCGCATTTATTGCCACTACGTGCCTGTAGCTCTGTTTCTGTTGTCATTTCCTACTCCTATTTATTGACTTTGCCCCCCTCCCAAGGGTGCGGATAGTACAAGAGTCGAACAGCCTCGTGTCAGATCCACATAAAATTATGTATATTCATATATCCATATATATGAATATGAAGTAAGATTTCCGCCCATCAAAAACAGTCAAGTTTGTTATGACACCAGAACAACTCTTCAAGTGCCTGTCAGACAAAACCCGTCTCGATCTGGTATTACGCATTTATAGCAAAGGCGAAGCCTGTGTCTGCGAATTGACGGACGATCTCGGCAGAAATCAGCCCACTATTTCCCGCCACCTCGCGCAACTTCGCAACTGCGGAATACTCAAAGACCGCCGCGATAGTCAGTGGGTCTACTACAGCCTGGATTGCGGCTTGGCCGATTGGGCAATCAGCACAATTGAGGCTGCTCATCAGGCCAGGCAATACAACGAACCATTAGTCCAGACTCCCGATCCCCATGTTGTCATGGGCAATTGAACGACCACCTAAGGAACATAGATGAATCTTCTCTTTATCTGCACACACAATAGGTGCCGAAGCATCCTTTGCGAAGCCATAACCAACCATCTGTCAGACGGTTCAATAAAAGCCTACAGTGCCGGCAGTCAACCAGCCGGGGAAGTACACCCACTTAGCCTTAAGTATCTTGCCCAAAGAGGCATTAATACCACCGGATTGAGAAGCAAATCCTGGGATGAATTTGGCGACAAAGACATTGATGTAGCCATCACTGTCTGTGACAGCGCCGCCAGTGAGAGCTGCCCACTTTGGATGGGAAACAGCCTCAAAGTGCACTGGGGACTGTCAGACCCTTCGAAACTGCAAGCCTCCGATGCGGAAATTGAAGCGGCGTTTATGCAATTGATTGACCGGATTAAATCCCGGGTCGGCAAACTGATGCAATTAAACCTCAACTCGCTCGACAGCAAGGCACAGAAACAAGCGCTTCTGCAGATTGCCATGGAATCCTGAAGATGGGTATTTTTGAGCGCTACTTATCCCTTTGGGTTGGTCTGTGCATCCTTGCCGGAGTGATTCTCGGCAGTGTTGCGCCGGATATATTCCAGGTTATTTCGCACTGGCAACTTGCCAGCGTTAACCTGCCTGTAGCCCTGCTTATCTGGCTGATGATCTACCCCATGATGATCCAGGTAGATTTTGCTTCTATAAAGGATGTCGGCAAAAGGCCCAAGGGGCTAATTTTAACCCTAACCATAAATTGGCTGGTTAAACCTTTCAGCATGGCCTTTCTGGGCTGGTTATTTTTCCGAGTTTTTTTTGCGGGGTGGGTCGATCCGGATACCGCCACGGAATACATAGCTGGCATGATTTTACTGGGCGTGGCTCCCTGTACCGCTATGGTTTTTGTCTGGAGTCAGTTGACCAAGGGCGACCCCAACTACACTCTGGTTCAAGTTTCAGTAAATGATTTGGTGATGATTTTTGCTTTTGCCCCCATCGCCGCCTTCTTATTGGGTGTCAGCAACGTTGTTGTTCCCTGGGATGTACTGGTGCCTTCGGTAATACTCTTTGTAGTATTTCCTTTGATCGCCGGCATATTGACCCGCAAACTGCTGCACTCGGATATCGCCCCTGAACGGCTGGATCAATTTGTACATCGTCTGAAACCCCTATCCATTTTAGGCCTTCTGGCTACCGTGATTTTACTGTTTGGATTTCAGGCGCAAACCATCCTCGCTAACCCCCTGGCTATCTTGCTTATTGCAATTCCTCTAATATTCCAGACATACGGCATTTTTGTCATAGCCTACCTGGCAGCCAAATTCCTCAAGCTACCCCACAACATTGCAGCTCCGGCCTGCATGATTGCCACTTCAAACTTCTTTGAACTGGCCGTCGCAGTGGCAATCTCTCTGTTTGGCCTTAACTCTGGAGCTGCACTGGCAACTGTAGTTGGTGTCCTGGTAGAGGTTCCCGTGATGCTTTCCCTGGTGGCTTTCGCCAACCGCACCAGAAACTGGTTTCCCTCTTCCAGCTAGATAAATCCAGTCTCTGGCGGGTTGATTTTCCTTTGACCATCGGTTTTTCGACGAAACCGAATGTGAACCAGTTCCGCTTGGTTTTAAAAAAACATGAAGTAGCCCATACTTTTCGGGTGGGTTTTGAGAATTAGTGTGCATTTGTCTCAAATCGAATATTTGCGGTTGGAAAATCTTTGCACAGACGCCGAATATGGATCCCGTGTTCAGGCACAAGCCGAACCAAACCAATATATGTAGAGGAACAAATGATGAAAAACTTAACTAACAAATTTGCGCTGATTGCCCTGATGGCTTCAGCAACTGCTATGGCCGCTACTGACGGCACTTTGGATGCAACCCAATCTCAGGGTTCAACCGACGTTACTTTGGATGTAAGCGAAGTGGTTCAGGTGTCTTTCCCTAACGGTGACATCGCTATCCCTTTCAGCACAACCACTACTACTCCGGTAACTGAAGAATTTTGTATCTACACCAACGCTTCTGACGGCGGTGTAGGTGTCGCGATCAATGTACTGAACGACAACAGCGCTGGTGCAGGCCAAGCTGCGGTACTGTCTGACGGCACCAATGAAATTGAATACAGCTTCGATTTCCAAACTCAGGGCGGTGGTGCAACCATTGCTTCAGATATCGATGAAGACGGCATGGCAGAAGTTGCCACTTCTACCGCCAACACTTCTTCAGCGACTTGTGCCGGCGGAAACAGCCACCAGTTTGTTGTAACTGTACCGGCTGCCAACATGGCCGCTGCCCCAACAGGTAGCTACAGCGATACCATTACAGTAACGGTTCAACCCGCTCTGTAAGACAAAATACCAATTGATATAAAGACGTAAAAATATCATTTGTTGCTGCGACATATAGCAGATAGAAGAAGCCGCTCTCCGAGCGGCTTTTTTTATGCTTTTTCGGCATCAGATTAGAAAGTGTTACTGATACAACCCTGGTATGCACTCATACGGCTGGATTTCGTGCGTGGTACTTTGCAACAGCTGACTACCCGTCAAGGTCTCAGCATAAAAAACTGGATCCTCAATTTCCCAACTTATCAGCAGGCGACCTGAATCTTCTTGCACAGCTAGCCTTTCGACCATCGTCATCTGCTCAGAGTGCAGATCCGCATTGTTAATCACGCCTTCAACAAAATGTGTAGTGTTGATTACCAATGTATTGTTTTCAAAATGCCCCATGGAAAAACCCATTTCACTGGACGCAGTATTTTGCGGAGGTTGATCCAGGTTCATATGAATTCGGCGATAAACATCCATGCTCTCGTGATAGATCATCAGATCATCTTCCTCCCTGTATATCCGAGTTGCCAATCCAGGCGCACCCCAGTTGCGTACAGGGCTGCCACCGCGACAGTGCACAACCGGGTTATCCCTGATCGGATCAAAGGCTGCAACAGCCCTTTGACCAGCTGATGTCAGAGAATCATATCCACTGCTGGGACCACGCCCACTTTCATCACCGTACATGCCAACACGGATCCAGGTGCCAAAAATATCTTCGGCAGATCCTGTCTTGTCTTTTATTTCCTCGTTCGCTGCGAACTGTGATCTCGCGCTATCCGGCGTGCGCAGCATGTAACTGCTGCCATCGGAAAAATAAGCCACCGCAAATTCACAGTTATAGGGATTGCGCCTACCCCTAAACCCTTCTACAACAATAGATTCTCCTACTGTAAAAAGCGTTTCGTCATAACCGTGTCTTACCATCTGTGTTCGAGCCTGCAGATCACAGACATAGTCCTGCTTTTCACCAGAGTCATCGACAACTTCCAAATGCAGGAAGCTGTGCGGGTTAATAAACTCAAATCCGGTGACTGTGCCTTCCAGCCGGATTCGGTCATCCGGATCAAAATGGGCTGCAAAACCATGGTGCGCGGCTACTGGTGATGACAAAAGTACGAAAAAGCCCACAAATGCGACTATTTTGATTTTCACGATTAATCCCCCCAGAGTAACAATCGTATGCCCATTCTGAAGCAAAGATACAAAGTCTGTCTAACAATGCCTCATATAAGGTATCGAGAGTGCATATTTATGGTAACCTCGCCGCCAAGAGTGTTGCTCCTTGGCGCATTCAATCGATCCTAATTATCCGGGGGGAAAAATGACCGAAGAAAAGAACGTTGATCTCGGCTTGCTAATATTCCGAGTTTCACTAGGTATTGTTTTTATTGCACATGGCTATCTGAAGGTATTCACCTTTGGTATTCCGCACGGCATGGAAGTATTTGAAGCCCACACCGTTTGGAATATCAATATGATTCCGGGTTGGTTTGTCATACCTGCAGCCATTATTGAGTGGGTGGGCGGCATCATGCTGATTGTCGGTTTTAAAGCGCGTCTGGCCCTGCCCTTTTTGGCGGCGGTTGCTTTTGGCGCCGGTGCCGTACATTTTGAAAACGGCTGGAACTACACCAGCAAACCTGACGGCGGCTGGGAATACGGAATCTTTCTTTTTATCTGCTGTGTTGTGATCTATATGATCGGCGTTGGTAAATACACACTTGACAATTATCTGGCTCAACAGAAGTCCAGCTAAAGCCAATTCGTGTTTTCATACACAACCCGAAAGCCCCGCTTTGCCGGGGCTTTTTATTGGGTTAGCCCAAGACATATCTGCGAAGCCCATATTGACGTTTTCATTTCAGAAATTGGCACTATAATCGCCGCCAACAAGGGGGAAACTCCGCCCACAGACCTTCACTGCCCTGCTCGACTCACCCCATATTGAGCATTGCCTACCAGGCCTTATTTAATTTAGTTGGATTATCAATATGCAGCGGATACCACAAGACGGAATCTGGACAAGTGCCTCGGCCTCTGAAGCTTATGGCATCGATGACTGGAGCATGGGCCATTTTAACGTCTCAACCGATGGCGAGGTCTTGGTTCAATCTGAAGTCGAAGGGCAAAAAGCCTCTGTTTCCCTGCTGGATATCATCAATGGTATGCGCGACCGCGACTTGCATATGCCAGCATTACTGCGTATCGAAAACATCTTGGACCACAGTATTTCGGCCCTGAATAACGCCTTTCGCAAGGCTATAGATGAAGCTGCATATCAGGCCAGTTACAAAGGCATATTCCCTATCAAGGTTAACCAGCAGGCCCAGGTAATAGAAGAGGTCGTTCAATTTGGTGAACGTTTCGACCACGGTTTGGAAGCGGGCAGCAAACCCGAGCTGATTATCGCGCTGGCAACGTTAAAAAACGAAAACAGTTATATCGTTTGCAACGGCTACAAGGACGAAGAATTTATCGACCTGGGATTGCGCGCTACACAGATGGGTCGCAAATGTTTTTTTGTTATCGAAACCCCGAATGAAGTTCCCATGATTATCCAGCGTGCCAAGGAGCTGGATGTGCAACCCTTGCTTGGCACCAGGGTCAAACTCTCCACCCGGGTTGAAGGACACTGGCAAAATGACAGCGGCGACCGCAGTATCTTCGGTCTCACCAGCTTGCAACTGATTGATGTAATAGACCAATTACGCGCTGCCGACATGCTGCATTGCTTACAAATGCTGCACTTCCACCTGGGTTCGCAAATCC
>JBFHKI010000138.1:0-5826 GCA_041595415.1 Pseudomonadales bacterium
GAGGATGAGGATGAGGATGAGGATGAGGATGAGGATGAGGATGAGGACATTGAGCCTTTTTCAATAGATGATTTGGCAAATAGCGCTCCGGACGACTTACTCGACGAAGAGGAAGAAGACGACTTCGATGAAGTCAACTTTATATCTGAAGAACCTCTCGACGAGTTCGAAGAAGATTTGACGGAAGAGGATGAAGATGGCTGGCAACCATTTTTTGCCGACCGGGATGATGTAACGGAAGAAGAATTTGTATCCGATGATGCCGAGATCGACAAAGAAGAAGAGCTCGCCGAACAACTTTTTGTCGGTTCAGGCAAACGCCGAACCTACAAAACAATCAGTACCCCTTGGGTGATTTGCCTAACCAGCCTCTTTGTCATTTTGATAATGCAAACTCTCTACTGGCAACCTGACAGCCTGCGTAAAAGCAATTTCTATAATCAGGTATCTCTCAATTATTGCGCTCTGCTTCCTTGTCGGGAGTTTATCCTTCAAGACCTGTCTCAGCTCTATATCAGCGGGCTGGTGCGCCCATCAAATATTTACCGAAACGCGCTGAATGTTCAGGTTGAACTCCGCAATCGCGCCGAACTTCCACAAAGATTTCCTCATATCGAACTGGCTTTTACCGATCTTCGCGGACAAAAAATCTCCCTTCGTCGCTTTAGCCCTGAAGAATATCTACGCGCCGAAACAGCCGGAAGAACTCAGCTGGCACCCTTACAAAGGGTGCAAATCGAAATGGAACTCTACGATCCCGGTGCATCTGCAATCAGCTACGAATTTAATCTGCTCTATATGAATTGAAGGGGCTTTTTGAATTGACCTGCGGACGGTCTGGCGTAGAATTACCGGCCCCTTGCAAGGCTTCCCAATTTTTATATTTCATGCATTTTTATATCGGCCCCTACAAAATTGATGCTCCTGTCTTATTGGCACCAATGGCTGGTATCACCGATTTGCCCTTGCGGCAGATCGCACGCAGCTGGGGTGCTGCGCTGACCTACTCGGAAATGCTGACAGCCGAAACCCGACTCTGGCACAGTAGCAAGTCGCAAACCCGTTTACCTCAGGCTCAGGATCCCTTACCTCGGCCTGTACAAATTGCCGGTTATGATCCGCAAATGTTGGCCGATGCCGCTATGGCCTGTGAACAGATGGGTGCCGGTCTGATAGACATCAATATGGGCTGCCCAGCCAAGAAGGTTTGCAAACGCGCCGCGGGTAGCGCCCTGTTGCAAGACGAACCTTTGGTAGAAAAAATTCTTACCACAGTAGTGAACTCTGTTTCTGTACCTGTAACTCTGAAAACCCGAACAGGCTGGAGCATAGAAGAAAAGAATGGTCTCCGGATCGCTGAAATCGCCGAACAGTCCGGTATCCAGGCGCTCAGTATTCACGGCAGAACCCGGGCCTGTAAATTTACCGGTAACGCCGAATACGACACTATCGCCGAAATCGTCCAGCGCCTGAAGATCCCAGTCATCGCCAATGGGGATATCGACTCTGTCGAAAAAGCCCATTTTGTTCTGGATTACACTAAAGCAGCGGCGGTTATGATTGGCCGAGGCGCCTTGGGTCGCCCCTGGCTTTTCAACCAAATACGCAGCTTTCTGGAATCCGGTGATATTCCCCAGGAGCCGAATTTTAAACAACGGCTCGAAACTATCCATTCACATCTTGAGGGTATTCATCAGTTATATGGTGAACAGCAGGGTGTACGTATAGCGCGTAAGCATATGGGATGGTATTTGAAGCATATGCCCTCGGATAATTTTTCCACCAAACATTTCAATCAGTTGCAAAGCGCCTGTGAACAAAAAAACTTTTTTGAGTCCCTCTGCGGCTCGGCTCTAACCCAGAATCTGATAGCAGCATGAACATCCCAACCGATCCAAAAAACTCGTCAAAAAAGAACAAAAAGAAGAAAAAGAAAAAGTTCGATATGGCCCTGTCCGAATGTGTAACTCTCTGCTTAAAAGACTACTTTGAATGTCTGGGCGACGAACAACCATCGAATCTAAATGACTTCGTACTTAAAGAAGTTGAAGTTCCCATGTTAAAGCTCGTAATGGAGCGAACCTCAAATAATCAAAGTCAGGCCGCAGAAATTTTGGGGCTAAACCGTGGCACTCTCAGGAAAAAGCTGAAGCAATATGACCTCCTCTGATAAATCAACCGATCTAAAACCTATTCGCCGCGCACTCATAAGTGTCTCCGACAAGTCAGGCATCGAAGAATTTGCTGCCAAACTTTCTGCCATGGGTGTGGAACTTCTCTCAACCGGCGGCACCTATAAGCTGTTGAAGCAGGCTGGCATTGCCGTCACCGAAGTGTCAGATTACACCGGGTTCCCGGAAATGATGGACGGGCGTGTCAAAACCCTGCACCCCAAGGTACATGGCGGTATTCTTGGACGTCGGGGTATTGACGATGCAGTCATGCAGGATCACAACATCGACGCCATAGATCTTGTTGTGGTTAACCTCTACCCCTTTGAAGCCACGGTTGCCAAGCCGGACTGCAGCCTGGAAGATGCCGTAGAGAATATCGATATCGGTGGACCAACAATGGTACGTGCCGCCGCAAAAAATCACCGAGACGTCACCATAGTAGTCAACAGTGCCGATTACAGTGCGGTCATTAGTGAGCTCGAAGAGAATGGTGGATATCTTAGTTATGAAACCCGCTTCGATTTTGCCATTCGCGCCTATGAACACACAGCGGCCTACGATGGCGCCATTGCCAACCATTTTGGCAAACTTGTGAATGGCGGCAGCGCAAACTACTCGCGAACCTTTAACCTTCAATTGATCAAGGGAGAAGATTTGCGCTACGGTGAAAACCCGCATCAGACCTCGGCCTTCTATCGTGAACAAAAACCGACAGAAGCCTGCATTGCCACTGCAAAACAGCTCCAGGGCAAAGAGTTATCCTACAACAACATCGCCGATACCGACGCAGCTCTGGAGTGCGTCAAACAGTTTGACCAACCTGCCTGTGTGATCGTAAAACACGCCAATCCCTGTGGTGTAGCTCTTGCCGATTCTATTGGTGAAGCCTACGAGAAAGCATTTGCTACCGACCCGGAGTCATCTTTCGGCGGCATTATTGCCTTCAACCGCGAACTGGATGCTGCAACGGCTCAAAAGATTGTCGACAAACAATTCGTCGAGGTCATTATTGCCCCCAGTATCAGCACCGATGCCCTGTCCATTACCGCGGCCAAAAAGAACGTTCGAGTGCTGGCCTGCGGTCAGTGGCAAGCAGAGAGTAGCGGCCTGGAATTCAAACGGGTAACAGGAGGGCTTCTGATACAAGACAGGGACACCGGCATTCTTGCTGCATCGGATCTCAAAGTGGTCAGCGCACTGCAACCTACCGAAGTTCAAATTCGCGATGCGCTTTTTACCTGGAAAGTCGCCAAGTACGTTAAATCCAACGCCATCGTTTACGGTAAAGATCAGCGCACCATTGGCGTGGGCGCTGGCCAGATGAGCCGTGTAAATTCCGCCCGAATCGCCGTGATAAAAGCTGAACATGCCGGCCTTGAAGTAGCAGGTAGTGTTATGGCTTCAGATGCCTTTTTCCCCTTCCGCGACGGCATAGATAACGCAGCCGCAGCCGGGGTTTCCTGTGTGATACAACCAGGCGGGTCCATCCGAGACGACGAGGTTATTGCCGCGGCGAACGAACATAATATCGCTATGATATTTACCGGCATGCGTCATTTTCGTCACTAGATTTGTGGCTTGGGACGTCCATGCGATAATGCAGCAATCAAAGCAACTGGCAAGGGGAAGGCAGTGACTGTTGAAACCATCAAAGACATTCTCGACTGGACGCGCAAGCTACATACCCAACTTGAAGAGGTATACCGTAACTGTTCGGATGAATCGGACAGTGAGCGCACCAAGCTACTACTCAACTATGTTGCCGACCACGAAGCCAAGTTGGCCGAATCTATTGAGCATTATGAAAAGGATGCGTCCCTGAACCTTATCGACAGTTGGGTTCAGGATTACATAATGAAAAACCCCTTTATGCAGGGCATGATGACCAGCCTGAAATTTTCCGGCATGAGCAGTGACGAGATTCTCAATGCCACCGTTGCCTCTCATCAGCACCTGATCAACATGTACAAGGATTTGGCCGAGTCCGCACAAAGCCAGCAACTCAAGGAACTGTTTGAAAATATGCAGTTTCTGGAATTACACGAATTGATGCGCATGGTGCATACAAGCGAACGATTTAACGACCTATAAACAGATTACACAGATGAACTTATTAGTTATTGGCTCGGGTGGCCGTGAACACGCACTCGCCTGGAAAGCCGCTCAAAACCCGCAAGTAGACACCGTATTTGTCGCCCCTGGAAACGCCGGCACCTCTGCCGAGCCGGGATTGGAAAATGTCGCTATCGGTGTGAGTGATTTTGCCTCACTCATCGATTTTGCCAAAAACAATCAGGTTTCTCTGACAATTGTCGGGCCTGAAGTGCCTCTGGTTGAAGGCATAGTTGATGCCTTTGAAGCCGCCGGCTTGCGCTGTTTTGGTCCCTCCGCAAAGGCTGCGCAACTGGAAGGCTCCAAAGCCTTTACCAAAGATTTTCTGGCACGCCACAACATTCCTACCGGTTTTTACAAAACCTTTACCCAGGTAGAGCCCGCACTGGCCTATATTGCAGAACAGGGAGCTCCTATCGTAGTTAAAGCTGACGGCCTTGCCGCCGGTAAGGGAGTGATCGTCGCGGAAACCGTCGAACAGGCAAATGAAGCAGTGAGGGATATGCTGTCAGGAAATGCCTTTGGCGACGCAGGTTGTCGGGTGGTAATCGAAGAGTTTCTACCCGGTGAAGAAGCCAGCTTTATCGTTATAGTCGACGGCAAAAATGTCCTGCCGATGGCCACCAGCCAGGATCACAAACGTATAGGCGAAGGTGATACCGGGCCCAATACCGGTGGTATGGGAGCTTATTCTCCGGCACCGGTAGTCAGCCCTGAAATCCACCAACGCATTATGGATGAGGTTATCTATCCAACCGTTGCCGGCATGGCCGCTGAAGGTATGCCCTATACCGGGTTTCTCTACGCCGGGCTGATGATTTCACCTCTGGGCGAACCCAAGGTGATCGAATATAACTGTCGTTTTGGCGACCCGGAAACCCAACCCATAATGATGCGCCTGCAATCCGATCTGGTAGCACTTTGCAATTCAGCCCTCGATGGCAAACTGGATCAAGCCGAGGCGATTTGGGATGAACGAGCGGCTGTGGGCGTAGTTCTGGCCGCCGGGGGATATCCTGGCAGCTATGCCAAAGGCGAGGTGATTCAGGGTCTGGAGACACCCCAAAGCCTGGATAAAAAGATCTTTCACGCCGGCACGGCAGTACAGGACAACAAAATTGTTACCAGCGGCGGGCGGGTACTTTGCGCCACAGCCTTAGGCAAAAACGTCTCTGAAGCCCAACAAAAGGCCTATGAATTGGCCGACACTATCAGCTGGGAGGGCATGACCCTGCGCAGAGATATTGCCTGGCGCGCCATCAAGCGCTAGAATCCGCGACCTCTTGCAGAGCCCGACGCGGTTCTCGCAAGAAAATCCTGAGGGGTGGCGTCATATCTGACGCCTGAGATTTCGGCAGTAGCCGATAAACCCTTTGAACCTGATCCGGTTAGCACCGGCGTAGGAATAGGAATATCTAGCCATTCTAGTGCTCCCCTATAGCAATGCGACCGGTTCTTTTGACTCACTTCTTACGAAGACAAGGGAACCTAAATGAAATTATCTCCTGTAACACCCATCCTCGGCTTGCTCAGTCTTGCC
>JBFHKI010000139.1:0-5801 GCA_041595415.1 Pseudomonadales bacterium
CCGGCAAAGTATCAGGGTCGATTTTGGCGAGAATATTGGCTACGCGTTTATTGGTAGCAGCCAGACTTGCTGCGGCACTTGAGTCGGAAAACTTTTGCACTGCCAAAGTTCTTCGGTAAATTTCGTAGGGTGAGTTCCCTTCAACGCGCCGCACGGCACGGAAAATTTCAATTGCCACACCTTCATCTTCAAACCAGGCTCGAAAGCGGTCAATCAGGTATTCGCGAACATTGGTGATCAGCTGAGCGCGCGGAACCTTCAACTCAGGATAATTATCATAGGCTTGGCCAATGACATCTGACAGGTCGAGCTGGATTTTGTTATCAATCAGTATATTCAGTACACCCAAGCTGGCACGACGCAGTGCAAAAGGATCGCGAGAACCTGTTGGTGGTTGATCTATACCAAAGATGCCGGTCAGAGTGTCGATTCGTTCAGCCAGGGCGAGGCAGACACCTGTTGGTGTTTTGGGTAAATCGCCTCCGGCTTGCTTGGGCAGGTACTGTTCATATATGGCTTCAGCCACTTCGGGGTTTTCACCCATCTCAAGCGCGTAGTAACGGCCCATGGTGCCCTGCAGGTGATCAAATTCCAGCACCATGTCGGTAACCAGGTCGCATTTGGCTAACACAGCGGCGCGGTTGACCAATTGCTCATCGGCATTACAGGCTTTGGCTAGATATCGACCAAGGGCGGAAACCCGGGTGCTTTTATCCGCCAGGCTCCCCAAATCGGCCTGGAAGATAATTTTTTCCAGTTTTTGTAGGTGCGCATCCAGTGGCGTTTTACGGTCGGTATCGTAAAAGAATTTGGCATCGGCCAGGCGCGGACGAATGACGCGTTGATTGCCATCTACCACACGTTCAGACTGGCTGGATTCAATATTACTTATAGTGATAAAAAGGGGTAGAAGCTTGTTGTCCTTATCCACCAAATGAAAATACTTCTGGTGTTCACCCATGGAAGAAATCAGTGCTTCTTCCGGAACTTCCAAAAAGCTCGGGTCAAACTTGCCACAAAGAGCGACAGGCCATTCCACTAAAGCTGTTACCTCTTGCAGAATTCCGGGGTTGATAACGGCCAGTCCGTCCGATGCTTTTGCCAGGGTCTCTACCTGTTGAACAATCAACTGACTGCGTATTTCAATATCTGCAATAACTCGGGCGGTATAAAGCTGATCTTCATAGCTGTTGGGGGAATCGATATCGATCCAGCCATCCGAGTGAAACCGGTGTCCACGAGTCTGGCGTCCAGTGGGTAAGCCCATAATTTCAGTCGCTACGCTATCTGTACCAAACAACAATAAGATCCAGTGCACAGGCCGAACAAATTCCTGCCTTCCAGAGCCCCAACGCATGCGTTTGGCTATGGGCAATTTGGCCAGCGCGGTATCGATAATAGTGCTGAGCAGTTTTTCGGTTTTCAGGCCGGTACGATTTTCCTGATAGGCGAGGCGCGGCCCTTTCCCGGTATCGATAATGTCCAGATCTTTGACGTCAGACACCCCACATTTTCGGGCAAAACCAAGAGCCGCTTTGCTGGGAGCACCTTCGGCATCAAAGGCAGCGCTTTTGGCTGGCCCGAGTTGTTGGATCACTTCGTCAGGTTGTGTAACTGCCAGACTTTCAATAACGACAGCCAATCGGCGTGGTGTGGCGAAAGACTTGGAAGCTTTGTATTCAAGTCGGTGGTGTTTGAATTGGGCACATAGTTCCTTTTCAAAAGCCTGACGTAAAGTATCAAGGGATTTGGGAGGAAGTTCTTCGGTTCCGATTTCAATAAGCAGGTCGCGATGGCTCATTCGTTGTCTCCCAGGTTAGTGAGTACTTGCTGAGCCAGTTCTGGCGGCGCCAGGGGGAAACCGAGTTTTTTACGGGCATCAAAGTAGGCGGAAGCCACTGCGCGAGCCAGAGTTCGTACCCTGAGAATATAGCGCTGTCTTTCCGTAACCGAGATAGCGTGTCGGGCATCCAGTAAATTAAAAGCGTGTGAGGCTTTCATCACCATTTCATAGGCTGGCAATGGCAGTTCGGCATCAAGTAATTCACTGCAGGCCTTCTCACACTGATCAAAACTGGTAAAGAGGAAGTCGACATCTGCCTTTTCAAAGTTGTAGGCGGACATTTCGACTTCGTTCTGGTGGAAGACATCACCATAGGTTACCGGTGTGCCATCAGGTGCGATATTCCAGACCAGATCGTAAATAGACTCAACACCCTGCAGATACATGGCGATGCGTTCAAGACCGTATGTTATTTCACCGGAAACCGGGAAACACTCCAGGCCACCAACCTGTTGAAAATAGGTAAATTGGGTAACTTCCATACCATTTAACCAGACTTCCCAGCCGAGCCCCCAAGCGCCCAGAGTAGGAGACTCCCAGTTGTCTTCTACAAAACGAATATCGTGAACCAAGGGATCGATTCCTAAAAAGCGTAGAGAATCCAGATACTTATCCTGTATATCCGCTGGCGAGGGCTTGAGAATTACCTGAAACTGATAATAGTGCTGCAAACGGTTTGGGTTTTCACCATAGCGGCCGTCGGATGGGCGGCGGCAGGGTTGCACATAGGCCGCATTCCAACTTTCCGGACCTATGGCCCGTAAAAAAGTGGCCGGGTGAAAGGTACCGGCGCCGACTTCCATATCCAGGGATTGCAGAACAACGCACCCTTGGTCCGACCAAAAATTTTGCAACGAGCTAATTAGCCCCTGGAATGTGTTTACCCTGTTGTTGTCAGTCACTGCACTGGTAAGTTTGTTTTAAGGCCGGCGATTATAGCGGGAACCACTGTTTCGAAATAGCGGCGATATATGGAAAGTTTTAGAATGCGGGATCTAAGAGGCTTCAGCCTCCAATCTGTTGGTACACTCACTCGATGAAAGCACAATTAGTAGAACTTATTCTGCGGGGGATTAGCCACTGTTCCATTTCGACCCAAAGGCGTTTGGGAAACTGGTTGGGGCGTCGACTCTATAAAAAACAGGGGCGCGACTATCGAGTGACAACCCGGAATATTGAGGCTTGTTTTCCGGATCTGTCCACATTGGAACAGCAAGATCTGGTTCTCAAAAGTTTGCAAGCGACTGCGACTGTAGCCATGGAGACGCCGGCTGTTTGGTTTCGCGGTGACAAGTGGTTGGATCGAGCCGTGCTCGGGGTAGAAAATGCCGAGCTTTTCGAGCAAGCCGTGCAATCCGAGCGGGGAGTTATTCTTCTGGTGCCACATTTCGGCAATTGGGAGCTGGCAGGTTTCTGGTGTGCCAGACACAGGGGTATTACAGCAATGTACCGCCCTCCCAGAATGGAATTTCTGGACGGGCTTGTGCGCAAAGTGCGCAAAGGAACAGGTGACAACAAGTTAGTGCCTGCAAATCCAAGGGGTGTGTTGGCGGTTGTGCAAGCCCTGTCCAAGGGCGGCATGACTATGGTTTTGCCCGATCAGCAGCCAGATATCAAGAGCGGTATCTTCAGCCCGTTCTTTGGCCACCCTGCCCTGACAGTCAGCTTGATAAACCGTTTGATAGTAAAAACCGATCCACTGGTTTTGATAGCCTATGCCCGTCGTGTCGATAATGGCCATATAGTGGGTTTTTGTGAGCCCGAAGAGGAGATTTATTCGGCAGACCCCCAAATCTCGGTGGATGCCATGAACCGTTCTATCGAGGCTTTGGCTAAAACCGCGCCCGAGCAATACCAATGGGAATACAAGAGGTTTCGTACCCAGCCAGAGGGAGCACCGCGGTTTTATTCCTGATTTTATTAAGTTAAAACAGGGATGGATGTATTTTTGCATTAAGAGGCATAGAATCGGCGGATCGAAGCTAGTGGGGTGCTCGACCATGAAAATATTCATTCCAATACCGCATTCTTCCGTCTTCTGCTTATTGGCCTCCCTGATTTTGGCACCAAACGTACAAGCCCAGTCGGTCACTATCTTTGGGGGCAACCACGCACATGATTGTTATGAAACGGCAACCTATTCAGTTTTGACTTCTAGCGCTTCGAAAAACGATCTTGAAGAATGCAATATGGCCATCACCTACGGTCGCCTGAATCGACGGGATTTGGCGGCAACCTATATAAATCGGGGCATTATCAACGTGCATATAGGTGATATCGGTCAGGCGGAAGAGGATTATTTAACCGCTCTGGATATGTCAGACAGAACCCCTGAAACCTTCCTAAACTTGGGTAATTTGCAGTTTATGATGCAAAACTTTCAACGTGCTGTGGCGGATTACGATCACGCCGAGAGCTTGGGCGTTCGTCAGCAGCATATTCTTTATCTGAACCGAGGTATGGCACTGGCTCGTCTCGGTCGGTTGGTTGAGGCTGAAGAACAATACCTTAAAGTGCTGGAGATGCGGCCTAACTGGTTGCTGGCGTTGGATAAAATGCAAGACTTGCAAGAAAAACGCCGTGAGCTGGCTGAGCAAAATGCCCAACCTTTTCCGGTGGAAGACTGAAGGCTATTTTTGCCAGAACATGGGTACAAAAAGCACGATCAGGGTAAAGAGCTCAAGCCGCCCCAAAACCATTGAAAAGCACAGTACCCATTTGGAGAAGTCCGGGATAGTGCTGTAACTGTAGGTTACCTCTCCCAGACCCGGGCCCAGATTGTTCAGCGTAGCGGCTACAGCTGACCAAGCGGTGACATAGTCCAAACCCGAGGCCAGCAAGACCAGCACCATGGCATAGAAAACGATCAGGTATGCGCCAAAAAAGCCCCAGATTGCATCGGCGATACGGGTGTCCACCAACCGGTTGCCAACCTTGATAGGAACCACGGCGCTGGGGTGAATCAGACGAGTGATTTCTCGCAGGGTTTGTTTGGCTAAAATTATCATGCGACCTATTTTGATACCGCCACCGGTCGATGCAGCACAGGCGCCAAAAAAGCTGAGAAATAATAAAAAGAAAACCACATGCTCCGGCCAGGCACTGAGGTCCGAGGCGGTAAAACCGGCGGTGGTCATGATGGACACCGTGTGGAAGACCCCTTGCAAAATAGTGTTGGAACTATCGAAGCGGTTGGTAATCAGCAATCCCAGAGTGACAAAAATCGTGCTGCTGCCGAGTATCAGCAAATAGGCGCGCGCTTCACTATCTTTGAGGTAGTGACGCAGTGACAAGCGAAACAGGGCGACGTAGTGCAAACCGAAATTGAGCCCCGATATCACAGTGAAGAATATACAGATGCTTAGTATCAAACTGCCGTTGTAGCTGGGGTTATCGAGAAAATATCCCATGCTGGCATCGTGAGTGGAAAAGCCGCCAATAGAGACGGTAGAAAAGCTGTGCCCTATAGCATCAAAGCTGGTCATGCCGGCGAGTTTATAGGCAATGGCGCAGGCAATGGTCAGTACCAGATAGACAAAAAACAGGGCTTTTGCGGTTTCACCAATGCGGGGAGTCAGCTTCGCATCTTTAACCGGTCCGGGAATTTCTGCGCGGTATAGCTGCATACCGCCGATGCCCAGCATGGGCAGGATAGCCAGAGCGATTACGACAATACCGATACCACCCAGCCATTGCAGCATCTGCCGATAGAAGAGAATGGACTCCGGTAGCTCATCCAGATGGCCGATGACCGTAGCCCCGGTGGTAGTTAATCCTGATATTGACTCGAAGACACTATCGGTCACCGAGATATGGGGTTCCTCGCTGAGGATAAAGGGCAGCGAACCTATGATGCCGAGTACCATCCAGAACAATACGGTGATCAGAAAGCCATCACGGGAGCGCAATTCCCTGTGTTCCTGGCTAAAGGGTATCCACAGGCAGGCTCCCAGAGTCA
>JBFHKI010000140.1:0-5767 GCA_041595415.1 Pseudomonadales bacterium
CAAACATTTGGTGCTGCCCGACGTCAGAACAAACAACAGCCTCACCATTGGTCACCTTGTACAGCATCTTGATAACGTCCTGCGGCTTTATAAGCTCAGCCTTGCTTGGTTCGTGATTTGGTTTTAGGTAGATACTGTGTTGCTCACGCCACTTGTTGCATTGTTCCCACCAGGTCGCCAAAACCTTGGCATCAGTGCGCTGCGCATTCTGCTCGAGATAATCCAGCATTTCACCAACCACATCTTCCAGAGGGCCAACGATGGGAATATCACACTGAACCGTCTTGGAAATGGTAGTCGGATCAATATCCACATGAATGATGGTCGCATCGGGACAGTACTTTTTGGTGTTATTGGTTGTGCGATCGTCCAGACGGGCACCCAGAACCAGAATGACATCAGCGTGATGCATGGCCATATTGGACTCATAGGTACCGTGCATTCCCAACATTCCCAGGTTTTTTTCCGCCGTGCCCGGATAAGCCCCAAGTCCCATCAGGGTATTGGTAACCGGATAGCCGAGCTCGTCCACCAGCTTGCGAATCTGGTCGGACGAATTACTCTGTACCGCACCACCGCCGATATAGATAACCGGACGTTTAGCCGCCAACAGAGTTTTCATGGCCTTGCGGATCTGACCAGGATGTCCCTTTTTAACCGGCTGATACGAGCGGATATCTATACTTTCCGGATAGGAATACTCGAACTTGTCGTGGGGGTTGGTAACATCCTTGGGAATATCCACAACCACAGGCCCGGGACGCCCTGTACGAGCGATGTGATAGGCCTTTTTGATCGTCATGGGTATGTCTTCGGCACGTTTTACCAAAAAGCTGTGTTTAACCACAGGACGGGAAACACCTACCATGTCAGTTTCCTGAAAAGCATCCTCGCCAATTTTGGTCGAAGGTACCTGACCGGAAATAACAACCATGGGAATTGAATCCATATAAGCCGTGGCTATCCCGGTAATGGCATTTGTGGCACCTGGACCGGAGGTCACCAGAACCGTACCAACTTTGCCACTGGCACGCGCATAGCCATCGGCGGCATGGGTCGCTGCCTGCTCATGACGAACCAGAATATGTTCAACATCTTTTTGTCGAAAAATCGCATCATAGATATGTAAGGCCGCCCCACCAGGGTAACCAAATACCATCTCCACGCCTTCGTCTTTCAGTGCCCGGATCAGCGCATCGCCGCCGGAAAGCATCTCTGTCATTATCTGTTCTCCAGAACATAAAAATTCGGCCGCAATAAATACACTGCAGCTGATCTATACTGGAAAAAGAAATCACACCGGGATGACAAAACCACTAAGGTTTCAAATTGAATTCGGCCGGTAAGCTCGATTTGCAGTTGGCAATTGCGCTGTTTACGCTGTTACCAGGATCAGCCGCGATAACGGCACACCTTTGTTTGCAGGCGTAATTTTGAACGAAGTCGCAGCTTTGTCAACCGAAAACAGGGATAATCCGCATAGAACCACTTTGAGATCGGGAGTCTAAAGTCCGATGTATATACAAAAAACTTTCTTGATCTGCAGCCTGGCCTTATTGCCAACACTTACATCTATATCTGCCGTAGCCCAGACCTATTATCGCTGGGTCGACGCCGAAGGAGTTTCACATTTTAGCCAAAACCCTCCACCAGAGGGGGTAGATGCCGAGCAGAACCTGTTGCCTCGAACCGCTGCAATAGACACGCCTCAGCAGGAAGCCAGTGCGCAAACAGAGCAATCAGAAGTGCCGACCAGTCTTAACTCCTTTGGCAAGGACCCGGAACTCTGTGCCCAGGTTCTTCAAAGCCTTGACACCATGAATTCCTATGAAAATATCCTCATGACCGACCCGACTACCGGGGATGGCATATTTCTTTCGGAATCAGAGCGCGCGGCTGAAAAAATACGCCTGGAAGGAATGCGGGACTATTACTGCTAGCCCCGCCGCACCCAACCCGGGCATCTCTCTTGTGTAACTGAATCCAATCCCACAACAGAGCGGCTTGCCTCAGATCCCTCAGCTGAAACTTACCTGCCCGTCAACTAAATCCGCGTGAATTACATCTCCGGGACCATACTTGCCAGCCAATACAGCTTCTGCCAGAGGGTTCTCAACAAGCTGTTGCAGAGCCCGTTTTAAAGGTCTCGCACCATAGACCGGGTCGAATCCCTTATCGGCAATCATATCCATCAGCGCATCACTGATTTCCATGGAGAGCTCTTGATCCAGTAATCGTTTACGCAATTGTTCCAGCTGCAGATCGGCGATACCACGAATCTGTTCGCGACCCAGAGGATGGAAAACCACAACCTCATCTACACGGTTTATAAACTCTGGTCGAAAATGCCCTGAAACCACCTCCATAACCTGAGCTTTCATCGCCTCGTAATTGTCTTCTCCTTCAAGATCCTGAATAAGGTCAGAACCCAGGTTTGAAGTCATCACAATCACGGTGTTACGAAAATCAACCGTGCGCCCCTGGCCATCGGTCAGACGACCGTCATCCAAAACCTGTAAGAGGATATTGAAAACATCCGGATGTGCCTTTTCGATTTCATCCAACAGAAGCACTGAGTATGGCCGACGCCGTACCGCCTCGGTGAGATAACCACCCTCTTCATAGCCGACATATCCCGGAGGGGCGCCAATTAATCGGGCCACCGAGTGTTTCTCCATAAATTCGGACATATCAATGCGAACCATGGCTTCAGGGCTATCAAACATGAAAGTTGCCAGGCTTTTACAAAGCTCCGTTTTACCTACGCCGGTCGGCCCCAGAAACAAAAATGAACCGTTGGGCCTGTTTGGGTCGGACAATCCAGCCCGGCTGCGTCGAACCGCGTTGGAAACAGCCACCACGGCCTCGGATTGACCAATAACACTTTTGTGCAACACTTCTTCCATACGCAACAGCTTGTCGCGTTCACCCTCGAGCATTTTGGAAACCGGTATACCCGTCCATTTTGAGACCACCTCGGCAATTTCATCCTCGGTGACTTTGTTGCGCAACAGTGAATGCTCTTTTACATCCGCTTTGGAGGCGGCCTCCAAACGCTGTTCCAAGTCCGGAATTCTGCCGTATTGCAGTTCCGCCATCTTGTTCAGATCACCTGCTCGCTGGGCCGCTTCCATTTGCTGTCTGGCCTGTTCCAGTTCCGCTTTCAAATCTGCTGACTGGGTTAATGTCGCTTTTTCTGCTTTCCAGACCTCTTCCAGATCCGCGTATTCCCTTTCCAGTTCATCTATATCCGATTGAACCTTTTCCAGACGTTTTTTAGCCGCATCGGATTTATCCTTTTTAATCGCTTCCTTTTCAATTTTCAGCTGTATAAGACGACGAAATAAACGATCCATAGCCTCCGGCTTCGAGTCCATTTCCATACGGATACGGCTGGCAGATTCATCAATCAGATCGATAGCTTTGTCGGGAAGTTGCCGGTCAGTGATATAGCGAATGGACAATCTGGCCGCCGCGACAATAGCGGAGTCGGTTATCTCCACCCCGTGATGTACCTCATAGCGCTCTTTGAGCCCCCGCAGTATGGCCACGGTGTCTTCTTCCGTTGGCTCGTCTACCAGTACCTTCTGAAAACGGCGCTCCAATGCTGCATCTTTTTCAATATTTTGACGGTACTCGTCCAAGGTAGTGGCACCAACACAATGCAACTCGCCACGAGCCAGAGCTGGCTTGAGCATGTTACCCGCATCCATTGACCCTTCCGACTTGCCCGCACCCACCATAGTATGGATTTCGTCGATAAAAAGTATGACCTGACCTTCTTGTTTGGCCAGCTCATTCAACACCGACTTCAGACGCTCTTCAAAGTCACCGCGGTACTTTGCGCCAGCGAGCAAAGCCCCCAAATCCAGAGACAGGACTTTTTTATCCTGCAACCCTTCCGGAACTTCACCATTGACTATCCGCTGAGCCAAACCCTCGATAATCGCCGTTTTTCCCACCCCCGGTTCACCAATTAACACCGGGTTGTTTTTGGTACGACGCTGCAACACCTGTATGGTTCGACGAATTTCATCATCGCGACCTATAACAGGATCCAATTTGCCACTGGCGGCTCTTTCTGTCAGATCAATACAGTACTTTTCCAGGGCCTGCCGGTTGGCGTCTGCCTCCGGGTCGGCAATGGTTTCTCCAGCGCGGAGCTTGCCCATCACCTGACGGAAATCCTCGGCCTTACCGCTTTTGCCCAGTAATTCCCCCAAATTCGATTTATCTTCCAAGGCGGCAAGCAACACCACCTCTCCGGACAGGTAGGCATCACCCAACTGCTGCCGGGCCTTGTCCGCCAGGTTTAATAATTTGGCGGAATTCTGACTGAGCTGAACCTCTCCACTCGGGTTGGTTATGGTGGCAAATTCATCGAGGCGCTGATTCAGATCGGCTTTAAGACGATTCAGATCAAAGCCAGCTTGCGCCAGCATGGGACGCACAGAACTACCGGACTGTTGAATAAGGGCCAACAACAGGTGCTCTGGCTCTATCGCCGTGTGATCACGGCCCACTGCAAGAGATTGCGCTTCAGAGAATGCATTTTGCAGTTGCGAGGTCATTTTATCGAGTCTCATTCGGACCCTCCAAAGAATGTGATTAATGCAAATTTGGGGAGAAAAAACCCGGTATCAAGGCATTGTATTTCTGCAAAGAATCCCCAGCTAGATCGATTGCCCTATAGCTGGTCTATTTCTGATCCAGGTCAATCCAGATCAGGCTGGCCAGGCGCCCGGTTTCTCCGTCGCGCCGATAGGAAAAAAATTTTCGGGGCTCAGAATAGGTACAGAATGTACCACCGTAGATACGGTTAACCCCCAGAGACAGAAAAACCTTTCGAACCAGACCCACCAGATCCAGACAAACTTTGGACTGTCCCTTTGGACTGGAGACAACTAAAGAATCCAATTCCTTTTTGGAAACCAGCCCCGCATCTAACATAGCCTCCAGAACTTCCGGCCCCACTTCAAAAGCCCTCTGTCCAATACAAGGGCCTATCCAGACTTCCAGTTCCCTGCCCGGGGACTGAAATACATCAAGGGCTTGTTCCAGCACCCCGCCCGCAATACCACGCCAACCGGCATGTACTGCCGCCACTTCAGTGCCCTGCCGGTTGCAGATCAGAATCGGCAGACAATCCGCCGTCAGCACCGCGCAAGCGATTCCGGGGGTGGATGTGTAACAGAAATCAGCCGTCGGAGGTTCGCTGTAAATACACTTTTCTACAATCACACCCTGTGAACCGTGCACTTGCTTCATCCACTGAACCTCAGTGCCAGGAGGTAAAAAGCCCTTCAGAATATCCCGATTTACACACACATTGGCGAAACTGTCCGACGTGTTGATACCCAGGTTCATAGAATCCCAAGGTGCAGGGCTACAACCACCCAGTCGGGTCGTAGCAATGCCTCCTACCCATTTTGGTACGGACCAGTCCGGTAGCAGCAGAGGATTCTGATCAGCCACAGGATTCCAGAACTTCCAATATTCGCTGAAAATCTTCGGCCACGGGACTTTGCCAAGACATGCTTGTACCTGATATGGGATGTCTCAACTCCACGCTGACAGCGTGCAAAGCCTGACGCTGCATTGACTGGATCGCCTGTAGCAGCTCCGGGCTGGCACCTTGCGGCAAACGAAGTTTGCCGCCGTAGAGGGGATCACCAAGAATTGGCCAGTTACTGTGCGCCATGTGTACCCTTATCTGATGCGTTCTCCCCGTCTCCAGCTTGAGTTCCAGCAATTTATACGCCGAGAA
>JBFHKI010000141.1:0-5711 GCA_041595415.1 Pseudomonadales bacterium
CCATTCGTTCGCCGACGTCTGATCCGCTGCCCATAACCAAGTTTAAAACCCCCTTGGGTAATCCGGCCTGTTCTAGAATCTTTGTGATTTCCCAAGCGCATCCAGGAGCTATTTCAGAAGGTTTCAGAATAACGGCATTTCCGTAGCATAAGGCAGGCGCAATTTTCCAGGCGGGGATGGCTATCGGAAAATTCCAGGGTGTTATAACTCCAATAATTCCCAGGGCCTCTCTCGAGATCTCTACTTCAACTCCAGGGCGAATAGAGTCTAGCTTCTCGCCCCGAACTCTCAGGCACTCTCCGGCAAAGAACTTAAATATTTGCGCGGCTCTGGTAACTTCGCCTATTCCCTCGGGCAAAGTTTTACCTTCTTCTCGGCTCAGTAAACGGCCGAGCTCTTCCTTTCGAGCCATGATGGCCGCTCCCGTCGCTTCTAGCACATCGTGCCGAATTTGAGGGCTTGCTTGTGCCCATGCCGGTTGCGCATTTGTTGCAGAAAGCACAGCCGCGTCTACGCTGGCAGCGTTAGCCCGAGCGTATGCGCCTACTACTTCTGCTGTATTCGATGGATTTAAGGTGGTGATGAGCTCGGAGCTCTCTATCCACTCTCCATCAATAAAATTTGCATGTTGCATAAACATGTACTCGCTTTTTACAGCGAAACACCGCGTTTCCAGGGTATAAAGTCATCCTGTCCAAGACGTTGAGCCATGGTTCTATAGTTCCCACTTGCGGTTTCTATGGCCAGATCGAGAAGCTGATCGGCCAATTCGTCAATAGTGGCTTCCCCGCGGATTATGGGGCCTGCATCGAAGTCGATCATGTCTGGAAGATTGGTTGCAATTTTGGAATTCGTGGATATTTTTAGCACTGGGCTAACTGCATTCCCAGTGGGAGTGCCAAGCCCGGTTGAAAATATCATCAAGTTTGCATGCGCGCCGCCCATTGCGGTGGTTGACTCGACATCGCTGCCGGGTGTGCAAAGCAGGTTTAATCCGGAGTTCCTGACAATCTCGGGATAATCCAATACGCCGCTAATCGGGGAGGAACCGCCTTTTCTTGCAGCACCTGCAGATTTCATCGCTCCGGTAATTAGTCCGTCGGCAATGTTGCCATGAGAGGGATTCTCCCCGAAGTCTACACCGCTGGTTTTTGCCGCTGCTTCGTAGGCGTCCATCAATTGAACGAAGCGTTCTCCGAGATCGGGCGTTTTGCAACGCTCAAGCAGAGATTGTTCTATGCCGCTCAGCTCGGGAAACTCGCCCAAAATAATGGCCGCCTTTAGAGCCGCCAAACGATCAGAGACACCTCCCATAACTGGATTAGCTGATATACCAGAGAATCCATCAGATCCTCCACATTCCATGCCAACCACCAATTTGCTCAAAGGCGCGGGGGCTCGAACAATGTTGTTCGCTTCTATCATGCCGCCGAAGGTAGAGCGGATAGCATCTGACATCATCTGTTTTTCTGATTTGCTCTTTTGTTGTTCAAAGAGAAACAGCGGTTTCGAAAACTCGGGGTCCCGTTTGTCAACTTCTGCCAGCAGCATGTTTATCTGGGCTTTTTGGCATCCCAGACTAAGCACCGTGGCTCCAGCAACATTGGGGTGCGTGATATATCCCGCCAAAAGACCCAGTAATGCCTTAGTATCATCGTCCGTTCCGCCGCAGCCCATAGCGTGCGAAAGGAATCTCAGACCATCGACGTTAGGTAGTAATCGTTCGTTTGGTATCCTGGTTGGTGTCCCAACGCTATCAACGTCCTGTATATTTTTGCCCTGCTTGTGCGCTTCTATCATTCGCGCGACAAATTGCTCGTAGGGAGTACCATGATCCCACCCCAACGGGCGAAGAAGGGCGTCTTTCATAAGCATCAGGTTTCGATTCTCACAAAAGACCAATGGAATGACCAACCACATGTTTGCCGTACCGACTGAGCCATTATCTCTGTGGTACCCGTTGAATGTAGTGTTTTCCCACTTTTGGACATCAGGCGGAGTCCAGATGTAGGATGATTTTTTCCCAACAACCCGTGGTTCCGCAGCGTTTCGCAAATTTGCGCGCGTGATGCGTGCTCCCGAACGGATGTGACCAACGGCTCGGCCAATCATCACACCATACATAATGACTACATCACCATCAGACAAATCGCGCATCGCAAATTTGTGTTTGGCAGGTATTTGCTCGCTCAAGCGAACGACATAGTTAGCCTCTATGTTGATTTCAGTTCCTATAGACAGGTCTGACAAGGCAACAGCAGCATTATCGGATTCATGTATCCGCAAAAAATTGACTGGGTTATTACTCATGAATATTCATCTCCGTGAATAAGTTAGCAATGAGAGGAGTGTGCAGTGATGGCATTAACGAATGGCGATCGGGCGAACAGGAGACCCGGTTGCTCCTTTCAAAGGAATAGGTGTCAAAATAAACAAGAACTCATTCACACCATCCTCTATGAGGGAATCAAATTTTAGGTTTTCCAAGTTTAAAACACCGGTTTTCATCATTAGCTCCTGGTGCACTGGAAACGCCAACGCTGGGTCGGGATTTGGCACTACCTCAGTAGTCCATGAATCCGAACCAATTAAGCTTGCCGCATGCCCTGCCACCCAATGAGCCACCTCAATACCAATACCCGGCGGGTTGTGGTTATAGGCGTCCGGTTGATCCCAAAGTTCAGACCAGCCGTAATTAAAGAAAATCGCGTCACCCGACTGAATACTATCCTCGGAGATTCCTTGAAGCTCCATCGCTCCCAATACGTCGTCTACTGTTACTTCATAGCTGTTAGGTAATCTGGACACGCCTTTATAAGTGGCGATATCAATCAGCACACCACGCGTTACGATAGGCTTGATGTGCTCTATGCCTAATTTTTTAAGCCCTCCAGATGTGTCCATATCTCGGGCGGTGACTCCGTTATAAAAAACCAGCTCGATGGTGCCGTCAGCCATCCGCACTTCCTGGCCAATGTGGCCCAATCCATCGAGTTGCGTACCAACCTGGCCAATTTGGGTGGCCAAAAACTCTTCATTGGCAACCAGACGATTTTCTCCTTCGGCAGCACCTTTTGTCGGCAAGGCCATGGTGAGACTGCGGGTGCCGAAAAAAGGCATGTCCGAACTATAAACCTGGCCGAGTTCATAGATCTTCCCTGATTTGGCAAGCTGTAATGCACTGAGAACAGTTTCATTCGTTATTCGGTTTGAGGCGCCTGCCTGATCATCTGCGCCCCACTCTTCATTGGGCCACCAAGGGCCTTTCTCTTTGGTTTGCGCGTGCGTGGGCAGTGGTAAAAGAACTAAAGCAATACTCCAGAAAATCGTCGCCAAAACTAAAAAAGCCCGGAGCGGGGCTTGGTGCAATATATAGGTGGGATTGCTCATGGAGGTCTTTCCTCTTTAGTTCGCAAAGTATAGTGGTTTCTGCAGAAATTGCCATATTGCAATGTAAATACATATATAAGTTGTGTGTAACTTATAAATATTCTATAGTCGCCAAATTACAGTGTAACAAATTACAAGAAATACTATTACAGTGTACATATTCATTCTACAAAGGGGGCTGTATATGAAAATCCACAATTGTAAATTTATCGGCATTGTCGCCATCGCGGTTGGTAGCATGACCGCGTCTTTATCTGTCATGGCGCAGGACATCGCGCCCGAAGAGGTCATCGTTACTGGTAGCCGCTTGAACAATACGGGCTTCACCTCTCCGACTCCAGTTACGACTTTAGGTGCGGAGCAGATCGAAAGGACGGCGGCGACGCAGGTCTATGACTTGACCAACACCATTCCCGCGTTCCGCGCCTCGGCGGGTCCCACAAACACCACGCGCGGCATTCGGACAGCAGCCCAGGCTATTCTGGATCTGCGTGGCCTGGGTGGCGCTCGTACACTGGTGCTGGTCAACGGCTTACGGCCGACGCCGGTCAACGGTGCGAACGCTTTCGACACCAACCTTCTGCCGGCTTCGCTGATCGATCGCGTTGAAGTGGTCACGGGCGGTGCCTCGGCGGCCTACGGCTCTGATGCTGTGGCCGGTGTGGCCAACTTCGTACTGAAGAATCGGATGGAAGGGTTCTCGTCGACGCTCCAATATGGAATGACGGACCGCATTGACGCCCAGGAGCCCCTGGTTGGGCTGGGCTACGGCTCCTCATTTGCTAACGGTCGTGGCCACTTCATTGTTGGTGGCGATTTCAGCAATAACAACGGCATCGAATCGATCTATGAGCGTGACTGGGGACGACTCGAGCCGGGTATCGTGTCATTGGGTGCTGGTCGCGCTGCTGGTCTGCCAGCCAACCTGATCACCAACCATGCGGAGCGGAAGTACAGCTCTGCCGGCGGCGTAATCGCTAAAGGCCCGTTGGCGGGTGTGGCATTTGATGCCAACGGCAACCCATACAATATGATCGTCGGCACGCCTAACGGTGCAACCCAGATGGTCGGCTCGGGCAACTACGGTAACATTGAGCTTCCGGGACAAAACATCATGGGTGCCTACGACAGGCTCGCCAGCTTGGCGCGCGTTGAGTACGAACTGACGCCAGACGTTAATCTGATAAGTCAGTTTAGCTATGGCACGCTGACGACGCACACTACGGCCGGCAGCTTCCAGCCGAACGACATTATTATCGATGTGGCGACCAACCCGTATATTCCGGAGTCTGTGAGGGCGGCTGCGGTAGCGGCTGGCGAGAGCACCATAACCCTTGCAAAAGTAGCTACCCCTTTCGGCGATGTTAAGCCGAACAAATCGGGTAATAGTCTCGAAAACATGAATCTTCTGGTCGGCCTCGAAGGCTCTCTTGGCTCGGGTTGGGATTGGGATGTTAACTACCAGCACGGCCTTACCAACTCGGTTCGCGCATTCAAGAACCAGCCCAAGGTTGGCAACTACTACGCGTCGGTCTACGCGGTCACCGCTACTAATGGCGCGATTGTCTGCGGTGATTTGGCGACTAACCCGAACTTCGTCAAGCGTCCGGATCAGATTCTGAACGTTGAGCCCGGGTGTCAACCGTACAACCCGTTCGGCTACAACAACGCGACGGAGCAGTCACTGGCTTACTTTGACGGCACGACCAGCGTTGACGAGACGGTCGAAATGGACAACTTGACTGCGAACCTGCGGGGTGCGCTGTTTGACATGCCGGCCGGTCCGGTTTCGGTTGCTACCGGCGTTGAATACCGGAAGCACTCGATCGAATCGATATCCAACGTTCCCGAGGGTTCGGTCGGGTTCTTCGCTAACGAAAACAACGTTACCTACGACGCGTCCTACAACACCAAGGAAATCTATGTTGAAACCGAGATTCCGCTGTTAAGGGACGCCGCCTTTGCGCAGGCCCTCAGCCTGAACGGCGCAGCTCGCTACACCAACTATTCCACCTCGGGTTCGGTGACCACCTGGAAGGCTGGTGCGACTTGGGATTTGAACGACATGTTCCTCTTCCGAGGCACGCAGTCGCGTGACATTCGGGCGCCGGGTCTGATAGAACTGTTCCAGAAGGGCGGCCAGGGTTCCGGCCTGCTTCGGAACAATGGCACCAGCGCCACCGTCATCGGTTTCGGCAGTGGTAACCCGACGCTGACGCCTGAAATCGCTGACACCACCACGGTGGGCGTCGTCTTCCAGACTGGTATGCTCAGTCTCTCGGTCGACTACTGGGATATCTCCATTGAGGATGTGATCGGCA
>JBFHKI010000142.1:0-5627 GCA_041595415.1 Pseudomonadales bacterium
CCGTGCGACAAAAGTCTCTTTCCAGACCCGCCGCCCGGTCAAAGCTTTTTTGCCCTCCAACCAACACATGATCTATAACTATCTGCTGCTTAAGCGCCAAAAACCCACCGGCGTGGTCGTTATCGTCGTGGCTTATAACCAGAGTATTGATAGAGCCCGGAGATCGGAGCAAGTGAGGCAAAATAATGTCTGCACCGGCATTAAAGTTTGAACTGAATGCCGGACCACTGTCGTACAGCAGGCGGTATCCAGGCTGCTCAATCAATAGCGCCGTACCTTGTCCGACATCAAAGACCAGAATTGAAAATTCCGATCTTTCCTCCTCTACACCAAACAACAAGGGCAACAATATAAAAGCCAGACAGATACGCACATATTTAACCGGAACGGCAATATAAAGAAATCCACAAAAACAAATTAAAACCGGCATCAGACCTGATGCAAAAACCGGATAGATTTCAGGCAGGGGAATTTCTGCAACCCGCTGGAGAAATTGCAGCAATAGATCCAGCATTCCATCCGCCCAGCGCAGAAGCACAACAGACATGCTTTCTGACAGCGGCATCAGAAACAAGGCGATCAGAATCACGGGGACCAAAGCAAATCCGGTAAAAGGGACCGCCAGCAAATTCGCAAGGAAACCACCCGGATACAGGGGTTTATCCAGACAGAGCAAGATACCGCCAAAACCCATCAACAGCATCCACTGGGTGCGCACACTAGCGTGCAGGTAGTTTTTGTCCGGGCGACCTGACAGAGCGACAATCAAAACCGAAACCGCTCCAAAGGATAACCAGAAACTGTCTTGTAACACTGCCAGAGGTTGCAGCAGGGCAACCACAGCCAAAGCCACACTAATCAGGGTCCAGCCCGACCAGTTGATTTGTAAAATTCGTGACAGAGCCAATATCGACAGCATAATCAAAGCCCGCACTGTAGGTAACGACCAACCCGCCAAAGCGGCATAAGCTGTGGCAAAAAGCACCGATCCAAACCATGGGATATGAGCCTGATTACGCAGCCAGCCAAAAGCCAGCAATGGTTTAAGTACCAAAGAAAAAACCTTGAACCCCAGCAATGCTGCAAAACCTATATGCAAACCGGATATCACCATCAAGTGAATTACCCCGGTTTGTAAAAACAATTGCCAATCCTCAGGAAGAATCTGTTCTTTTAACCCCAGCCCCAACGCAACTATCAATCTGGCATGCTTATAACCCTGTTCATTTATTGCAGCTTGCCGTTCCAATCGATACAAATTCACGCTGTCAGATAAATCTCTATCCGCTCTTAAATACTGCGCATCTCGAACATAACCCGTGGCGTGTATTCCTTGCGCCAACAGCCATCGTCGGTAATCAAACTGATCAAAATTACTTAATCCTCTTGGGCGCCGCAGACGTAATTCGAATTGGTATATGTCTCCAGGGCGCACCATCTGATCAAGCTGATACCAGCTAACAAGGAGTTTTTTGGGGTTGGAGCTTATTTCACCGATTGATAGGGGAGACAGTTCATCAACCAGAAATTCAAACCGTTGGGAAATACCTCGATCCTGCGGAATTGAAGAAACTCTGCCAGTCACCAGAACATCTTGAGCAGTCCAGCTTGCTGGCAATTGGTTGATAGCCATTTGCCGGGATTGAACAATGCCCCAGCACAGGCCGACAAGAAAAAAGCTCAGCGGAAGTAAAACTGGTCTCTTCAGGGAGAAGAGCAAGATCAGAAGTGCCAGAAGCAGAGCTCCGACAGGTAGCAACCAGGGTAAGAACCAGACGAGGTATACACCCAGAGCAAACAGGAGCGCAGAGAGATTGAGTTTCATCCATGAATCTCATATATCGTTATCCGGTTAGCAGTTTAACTGCAAAATACCTTTAGCTGCTTTTATTCGTAACGCAATGTTTCCGCTGGCTGCACAGACAGAACCCGGAATGCCGGATAGACAGACCCAAGAGTAGACAACAGTACAGCTACAAAACTCACCATTGCAATCTGAGACCAGATCAGCTGCGTCGGCAGATAATCCAGTGGGTAGATATTGGATTGCATCAAAGGTCTGCCAATCAAGGCTTCGATAAATTTCAGAATATCTGTCAGGGACATACTTACTATCACCCCCAGCAAAGCCCCGGCAGCAGCGCCAATAAGACCTATCAGAAGCCCCTGCAAACTGAAAAGCTTCAATAAAAAACCGCTCTGGGCACCCAGAGTTTTCAAAATAGCGATATCCGTCTGGCGATCTGCCGAACTGATCATCAGCGACGCAATGACATTAAAAGCCGCAATACCCAAAAGCAGGAATACGATCAGCGCGACCAGATAGCGAGACATCTGTATGGCTTCAAACAGGTTCCCGTGGCTTGAAGCCCAAGTAGTGGCACGATAGCCACGAGGCAACTGCCCCAAAATCTGATAGGCGTGCGAATAGGCATCAAAAACCCTATTGCTATAGATACTGATACCCAAAGTTGCACCGGCATAGAGTCCGGATGCCTGCAATACATCCAGCGAGGTCAGCGCCAGACGGCGATCCAGCTCAGTGCCGGTATCGAAAAACCCCAAAACTTCCAGACTCGCAAACTCTGTGCCCTGTCCCTTGGGAGCTATCAGGGTCACACGGTCACCGACCTGCGCTTGCAAACTATCAGCCAACACCTTGCCCAACACCAGCCCCTGACGCCTCTGTAACTGGTCGAACAAGTCAGTACCCAGTTGAGCTTTAATTTCTCCCTGAGCCAACTCCATTTCCGGATCAACAGCACGCAACAAAAGGGGTGAGGCTTGACCCCGGTATCTAAGTAAACCAGTTAATTCTGCATAGGGAGTAGCGGACAAAATATCTTCATCCTGGCTTAAAAAAGCCACGTCTTGCTCCCAATCAGACAAAGCTCCCGGCGGGAAAAGCCGAATATGGGGAACCATGGTCAAGATGGTGTCCCGCAATTCGCGATCAAAGCCATTCATAACGGACAGAACGACAATAAGCACACCACTTCCCAGTGTCAGGCCAAACACCGACAGCAGGCTGACGATACCGCCCATACCATGCAGGCGAGAGCCAAACACATAGCGCCTGGCAATAAAGGACGCACTCAAGAGTAATCCTCGAGACGCCCCTCGATAAGCCGCAGCCTACGTTGCATCTTGTCGGCGACATCATCGTCGTGAGTGACCAGAATAATTGTGGTATTGGTGTCCCGGTTAATTTCGGCAATAAGCCCAATGATCATCTCGGCATTTCCCTGATCCAGATTCCCTGTAGGTTCATCCATCAGGACACAGGCCGGTTGGGCAACCAGAGATCGCGCTATGGCTACACGTTGCCGTTCACCACCGGAAAGCGCCGAGGGTCGGTGTTCAGCACGATCCGCCAAGCCGACTGAATCGAGCAGCGGCAATGCATTCTTTTTGGCTTCGCCGAGCTTTACGCCCGCCAGCATCAACGGCAAGGCAACGTTCTCAAGGGCGCTGAATTCCGGAAGCAAATGATGAAACTGGTACACAAAGCCCAAATACCGGTTGCGCAACCTGGCTCGCTGATTTTCGTTCAAGTTTTGCAATTCCTGCCCGCAAATCGCCACACTTCCGGAATCGGCGCTGTCCAACCCGCCAATCAGATTTAACAAGGTTGATTTTCCCGAGCCCGAAGCGCCCGTCACAGCAATAGTTTCACCGGCACCAGCTTGCAGGTTCAAATGATCAAGTATCTTCAACACCTCAGAACCACTGGAATAATTTTTTACCAGATCGAGGCAGGACAACACCGGTGCTTCAGAATTGGTCATTTGGGTCATAAAACTCTGTCATCTCGTCAGGAATTATAGTGAATAGCCTCAGCAGGCATTATGCGCGATGCCTGTATCGCCGGCAGAATAGCGGACAAAAGAGCCACCAGAATAGATATCAGGCATACCACAAACAAGTCAGACAACCGCCAGTCTGTTGGCAACTGGCTTACATAGAAAACTTCAGGATCAAACACCCTGAAGCCAAAAAGAGTCTCCAGACTTCCGACAATGGCGCTGAAATTTATTGCAAGCAGAGAGCCAATTAAAGCCCCTGCACTGATACCCGCCAATCCAAATACCAAAGCCTGCAATACAAAAATTCCCACTACAGTCGAACTTTCCGCACCCATGGTTTTCAACACGGCAATATCCGTTCGCTTCTCGGCAACCGTCATAACCAGACTGGCGACCAGGGAAAAAGAGGCAACCAGAACCACCAACACAAGCATGGCTCCAACTACCAGCTTTTCCATTTTCATAGCTTCATAGAGCCCGTGCAGGCGGCTTTGCCAAGGCAAGAGCTCCAGGCCTGAATCCCTTGCGAACTCCTGCAGATTACTTTCCACCGAAAATGCATTTAGGGTTTTTATCCGGTACCCATGTTGAGCGTTTGAGCTGCGCAACAGAGGTTCCGTATCTAGCAGACGTACCAAAGCCAATTCAGCGTCGATCTGAGAATTGGTAGCAAAAATGGCAGTGACAACAAAACCACGCGAAAGTGGATAAACGCCGGTCGGCAATACCCTAACTCTGGGAAAATTTACCCGTACCTCATCGCCAATATCCAAGCCCAAAGTATTGGCCGCCTGGCGACCAAGAGCAATGCCGAACTGCCGATCGGCAAAATCTGACCAACTGCCAAAAACGATACTCTGAGCGCTATCCACCACATTTCGGTCAAGGGAAGGATCTATAGCCGTCAAGCCGATCGCCAACTGCCGATCTTCGTGCGTAAGCAATACAAAGTCTTCGATAGTTGGTGAAATGGCCACCACAGAATCACTGGACTGAAGACGCTGCTCAAGAGTCGACATATCCTCGATGTCAGAAAAAAGGGTAGCGTGGGGTAGAACCCGCAAAAACCTTCCACTCAATTCCGAATTGAAACCGTTCATAACCGACAAAACGAGAATAAGGGATGCAACTCCGATCAGAAGCGCAAAAAAGGAAAACAAACCGACAAGACCACCAAAACGATGACGCCTTCGACCCAGAAGATATCGCAAAGCAATAAAAGATAATGCAGGATTCATGTACTTAGGGGCTCATCCTTAATAGGCATGTGCACATAATTTGTGCATCTGCTCACAAAAAAAGTGTGGCTGAGTTCGCGGTTTCAGCTTATACAGCCCGTGAGTCGCTTTCGTATGGGAAGAAATAGGACTATCTTAGTTGCAACTATTGAAAGCCTTGCACTGTTGGATATCAGGATGCGTATTTTCATATTCCTAGCTACAATTTTTCTTATCGCCGATTTGATTGCCGATACGGCAATTTCTCACCAAAGCCGGCTCCCCACCACCCTGACATCAAATTCGTCTGTTGATATGTCGTTTCGTGGTGTATCAAAACTGGATCTTGAGCATAACTTCAGTCGATCCGGTACAGCCAGCACTTTGACAACCGATCAAACTGCTTCAGTTTGGCACTAGGCTTTTCTGTCTAAAAGCTGAAGCAAGACCTGCTGATCTGGAGGACTGCTTCAAAAACTCATCAGACATCTTTCAATCTGCCGAATAAAAACCTTTAGAGTGCGGTTTGGTCGAATTATTATTACCGCTCAGGGACTCACATTTCGCTTCGTCGCCGCCACAGAGTTCGCATTCATAATCTACC
>JBFHKI010000143.1:0-5608 GCA_041595415.1 Pseudomonadales bacterium
CCGGGCGCGTTCCCGGGGAGCTACAGCTCAAATAGCCGGTGGGGTTCCGGCCATGTGTGATGGGGTAACTCAGGGGCAGGCCGGAATGGAAATGAGTCTGTTCAGCCGCGACGTTATCGCCATGGCTACCAGCATCGGCCTCAGTCACAATATGTTTGACGCCAACCTTTTCCTCGGCATATGCGACAAAATTGTGCCCGGCATGCTGATAGGCGCTTTGGAGTTCGGTCATCTTCCCGCAGTATTTGTGCCATCCGGCCCTATGCCTTCGGGTATAGCCAACAAGGAAAAAGCCGCCCAGCGACAGAAATTCGCCGAAGGCAAGATCGATGCATCACAGATGCTGGCCGTGGAATCCGCCTCCTATCACAGCCCCGGCACTTGCACATTTTACGGAACGGCAAATTCCAATCAGGTATTAATGGAACTCTTTGGTCTGCAGCTTCCGGGATCCTCATTTGTCGCTCCGGACAGCGCCTTGCGATTGAGCCTGACCAATGCCGCCGTCGATGCGGCAATAGCGAACACAAACTACGGACAAAACTATCGCCCCCTGTATCAGGTACTGACGGAAAAATCGCTGGTAAATGCCATTGCGGCCCTGCTGGCAACCGGCGGATCGACCAACCATACACTTCACCTTGTTGCCATTGCCCGCAGCGCCGGAATTGATTTACGTTGGGAAGATATCGACGAAATTTCAGCACTGGTACCCCTGCTGGCTCGTATCTACCCCAATGGTCAGGCGGATGTTAACCACTTCGAGGCGGCGGGCGGCCTGCCCTTTGTAGTTCGCGAACTACGCCGTGGCGGACTGCTGAATGAAGAGGTAGTCACCATCGCGGAAGCTATTGGCGCTGGAAAGGGTCTGGACGCCTATGAGAAGAAACCTCAGCTCGACTCTTCCGGCAGTTTAGATTGGGTTGAGCTGGAGGAGAGCAGTGGTGACACCTCGGTACTGAAATCCATAAAACAACCCTTCCAAAATAATGGCGGTTTAAAGCTTCTGAAGGGCAATCTGGGTAAAGCTATTATCAAAATATCAGCTGTCGATCCCGAGCACCGACTTATCGAAGCACCGGCAAGGGTCTTTGAATCCCAGGAACAACTCAAACAGGCTTTCGAAGCCGGCGAGCTCTTCATGGATCATATTGCGGTAGTTCGCTTTCAAGGTCCCGCAGCCAATGGAATGCCCGAACTACACAAAATGACTCCCTTACTTGGCGTCTGCCAAGACCGTGGATTCAAGGTTGCACTGGTTACCGATGGCCGAATGTCCGGAGCCTCCGGCAAGGTTCCCGCTGCCATTCACCTGTCACCTGAAGCACTTTGTGGCGGGCTGATTGGAAAAATTCGGGATGGAGACATAATTCACCTGGACGCCGACCGAGGCGAACTCCATATCGATTTACCGAAAGCTGAACTGGATGCGCGCACAGCCTCTGTTCAACCGCAGCAAGCAAACAATCTTGGTCGCCCTCTATTTTCAAAATATCGCCAGATAGTCGATATTGCCGAAAAAGGCGCAGCGACTATCAACCCCCTCAACCTTAACTGACTCTCTTTGAACGACGGAAACAAATCATGTCCCAACTAATAGACAAACTTGCCGCTATCAAGCTGGTACCTGTGGTAACCCCCTATAGTGTAGATAGCACTGTCGAACTTGCTCGAACACTGGTCGCCGGCGGTATCCACGCTATCGAGATTACCCTGCGCAATGAACTCGCACTGGAAGCAACTCAGGCAGTTAAGGCCTCCGGCATCGAGATCATGCTGGGTGTCGGTACACTGACCTCGGCAGCAGATGTTGTAGACGTGGCCAAAATAGGTGTCGATTTTGCTGTTTCTCCAGGTGTTACCCCCTCTATTCTTGATGCTGCCAACAACCACAAACTGAATCTTTTACCAGGAATTTCGAGTGCTTCTGACGTATTGCTCGGAATGGAGTACGGCTACAACTTCTTTAAGGTTTTTCCTGCTGAAGCGGTAAACGGATACGCTTTAATCAAGTCCCTGTCGGCACCTTTCCCACAAGCCCGATTTTGCCCAACAGGCGGCATCAATTTGACCAATATCAATCGATACCTGTCTTTACCCAGTATCGTCTGCGCTGGCGGTTCATGGATACTTCCGGCAGAATATATCGCGACTGGCAACTGGCAGGCCATTGAAAAGCTCTGTACAGAAGCCATGGCCCATATTGAATCCGGAGCTGCGTAGAAATTCGAAGCCGCAAAAGGGTAGTATTCAATTCAACAGCCATTATCGGGATATCTGGTGAATCAAAAGCAATATCAATCATTACCCCCGCACTTTGAGGCACTCGGCAAGGCCGCCAAAGAAGCACAAAATACCACCCTGTCTGAACTCTTTACCCAACAGCCTGACCGCGCTGACCAGTTTTGCTTTCAATTGGGGGGGTTACGGTTCGATTATTCCAAGACTCACCTGAGTTCTGAAACTCTGTCGCTTTTTGACCAGTTGGCGCAAGACAGCGGTCTCCTGCAACAAAGGGATAAACTACTGGCCGGTGAGATTGTTAACCCTACCGAGCAGCGCCCGGCTTTGCATACCGCTATGCGTGCCGATCAAAGCTCGAAGGAAATCCTTTCCCAAAGACAAGCGAGCTATGCCTTTGCCGAAGCAATTCGCAAGGGTTCAAAACTTAGTCTGAATGGACGCAAATACCGTTATATTATCCACTTGGGGATTGGCGGTTCAGCACTCGGGCCACAACTTCTTCTCCAAGCCTTGGGTTTTGGTCTAACAACCGATATAGAGGCGCACTGCGTCGCCAATGTTGACGGGCACGCCCTGCAACCCGCAATGCAAGCCTGTGATCCGCAACAGACTCTTGTGATTGTGGCGTCCAAAACCTTTACCACTACAGAAACCCTGACCAATGCAACAACCTTGATGCAGTGGATGCGAGATGGAGGTGTGGATCAACCATTACAACAGATGGCCGCCGTCACAGCCTCGCCAAACAAGGCGGCCGAATTTGGTATATCAGAAGATCAAATTCTTAGCTTCCCGGAAGGCCTTGGTGGTCGTTATTCAATTTGGTCCTCAGTCAGTTTGGTTGCCATGATCGTGCTGGGCAGTGCAGCCTTTGAGTCCATGCGTGCCGGGGCCATTGCCATGGACCAGCACTTTGCCTCGGCTCCGGCTTCCGAAAATATTCCCATTATTGCCGCCATGACCGACCTTTGGTACAGCAATGGTTGGGGTGCATCAACAAGAGCCCAGTTTGCTTACGATACCCGCCTGAGTGTTTTGCTGCCCTATCTGCAACAGCTTGAAATGGAAAATAATGGCAAGAATATCTCCAGCGAGGGACAAGCTATCGACTGGCAGAGTTCACCCATAGTTTGGGGCGGAGTAGGCACCGATGCGCAACACGCAGTCTTCCAGTTACTACATCAGGGTACCCGCCTTGTTCCCGCTGAATTTCTTGCTGTAATCAAGGCCGGTCACCCACTGGTTGAACACCATAAATGCCTGCTAGCCAATTGTTTTGCACAAAGTGCAGCTTTGATGAAAGGTCGCAGCGTCGATCAGGCCAAGAGCCTGCTTTCAGGCAATTTTTCTGAAGCCGAAACTGAATTACTGGCACACTCCAAAAGTTTTAGTGGTGACCGCCCCTCAACCACGATAGTTCTTCAAGAATTGAGCCCCGAGGCTCTGGGCACACTTTTGGCCTTTTACGAGCACCGGTCTTTTGTCGCCGGCACCCTTTGGCAAATTAACGTTTTCGATCAGATGGGTGTTGAGCTTGGGAAAGAATTGGCCAAATCCTATCAGCAAGTTATTGAATCCGGTGATTATGGTTCGCTGGATATTGATACATCGACACAAAATTTACTGGCTTTAACTCTGGAATAAACCGGTAAAAACAGACTGCCGAGGTAAAAATGTAATAAACTTACGTAAGACCACCTCGGGGTTTGGCTTTGAATTCGACACAGTTACTTGACCGGCTCACTAATGAGCACCAAAAACTGAGTAAATCCGACCGCAAAATTGCTGCGGTAATTCTGCGTGATCCTCAAGAAAGCATCCATATGTCTATCGCCAAATTGGCGCTGGAGGCCGAGGTCAGTGAACCCACGGTAAACCGCCTGTGTCGCAAACTGGGTTGTAACGGTTATCCCGACTTTAAACTGAAACTGGCCCAGGAAATTTCCCGTGGATCGCACTTGTTTTCCGAAAACATGGAGGCCTCGGACAATACCCGCACGGTTATCAACAAAATACTGTCATCTATAGAACAGAGCGTGCAGAGCATTGGCCGGGCCACTTCTCCGGCGTCAATAGATGCCGCCACCGAACTTCTGATGACCAGCAAAAGCATCTACTTCTTTGGCATGGGCGCTTCTGGTCCCGTCGCTCTGGACGCCCAACACAAATTTGCCCGTTTTGGCATTCCGGTAGTTGCGCACACAGATTTCATCAACCAACGAATGATTTGCTCAATGCTCACTGAGCAGGACAGCGCTGTATTTATCTCCTATACCGGTCGCACCAAAGCCATTGTCGAAAACGCCGCAATTGCTTCCAAAGCCGGGGCCCGAACCATAGGCCTGACCCGCAGCGGCACACCCCTTGCGGAGCACAGTCGTGTGGTCGTCAACGCAGTCACGGCGGAAGATACCGACCTTTTCACGCCTATGACCTCAAGAATTATTCACCTCGCTCTGATTGATATATTGGCCACCAAAATGGCACTGCAACTGGGTGATGAAGTAGAAAAAAATATCAAAGCCATAAAAATCAATCTGCAAGACACCCGCACCAACTAGATTTCCCGTAACCTCCAGCGGAATAGAACGTACAAATTACAAAACCTCAAAAAAGTAATTTTATTTCCTTTTAATTGCTAATATGATCGTATAATGTAAGTTAATTACATAAATATTATTACGGGGTGCCGTATGTCCAAGATAGCCATTAACGGCTTTGGCCGCATAGGAAGAAACGTTTTACGGGCCTGGCTCGAACAACCGGATTCAGAACTGGAAATAGTTGCCATCAATGACCTTGGCAATACCGAGATGAACGCCCACCTGCTGCAATACGACAGTGTGCATGGCACCCTGTCAGAAAAGGTGGAGACTAAAGGCAACACCATCTCTGTCGCAGGGCGGGAAATCCTTTGCACCAGCGAAAAGGATCCAACAAAACTGCCCTGGGCCGAATTGGAAATAGATGTTGTGCTGGAATGCACAGGCTTTTTCACTGACCGGGATTCGGCTTCAGCCCACTTGAAAGCGGGAGCCAAAAAGGTCTTGATCTCGGCGCCCGGCAAAAATGTCGACGCAACTATCGTTTTCGGAGTCAATCACCAAAGCCTTGAGGCCGAGGATAAAATCGTCTCTAACGCCTCTTGTACTACCAACTGTCTGGCTCCGCTGGCAGCAGCACTGCATCGTTCCCTGGGAATCAGATCCGGCCTGGCCAACACGGTGCATGCCTATACAAATGACCAAAACCTGTCCGACGTCTACCACTCGGACAAGCTGCGCGCCCGTTCGGCCACACAGTCCCTGATTCCGACAAAAACTGGCGCCGCCTCGGCTGTATCCCTGGTATTACCCGAACTTGA
>JBFHKI010000144.1:0-5605 GCA_041595415.1 Pseudomonadales bacterium
CGGCAAGTACCTCTTTGATTTCTTCACGACTGTTGGCGTGCATTTGCACCATTCGGCCAACCCGTTCTTTTTTCTGCTTAACCGAGTTATATACCGCAGTGCCACTCTCCAGCTTTCCGGAGTAGACCCGGAAGAATGTCAAGGTGCCGACAAAGGGGTCTGTGGCAATTTTAAAGGCCAATGCCGAGAAGGGCGCATCGTCGTCCGCTTCACGGGAAACAAGGGTCTCACCGTCTTCCAAAGTACCCTGTATCGCTTTGACTTCGGTCGGAGCAGGCAGGTATTCGATTACCGCGTCCAGCATGGCCTGAACACCTTTGTTCTTGAATGCCGAACCACCAATTACCGGGATAATTTCGTTTGCCAGTGTGCGCGATCGAATACCGGCTTTGATTTCAGCCTCGGTAAGCTCGATGCCCTCAAGGTATTTGTCCATCAACTCATCGTTGGCTTCGGCGGCAGACTCCACCAGAAACTCACGCATTTTTTCACTTTGGGCTTGCAGCTCGGCAGGAATTTCTTCGAGAGTGAAAGTCATGCCCTGATCTTCTTCACTCCAGATGATGGCTTTCATCTTGATCAAATCGACCACACCGCGAAAGTTCTCTTCTGAGCCTATGGTCATTTGCAGAGGTACCGGGTTTGCGCCCAAGCGTTCTTTTAGCTGACTAACCACTTTCATAAAGTCGGCGCCGGCGCGGTCCATTTTATTTACAAAGACCATACGAGGCACTTCGTACTTGTTGGCCTGGCGCCATACGGTTTCGGTTTGTGGCTGTACTCCGGAAGAACCGCAAAGAACTACTACTGCGCCATCCAGAACCCGCAGGGATCGCTCAACCTCAATGGTGAAGTCAACGTGTCCGGGGGTATCGATAATATTGATGCGATGTTCGGGGAACTGCTTGTCCATACCCTGCCAAAAACAGGTAGTGGCCGCAGAGGTAATGGTAATTCCTCGTTCCTGCTCTTGCTCCATCCAGTCCATGGTAGCCGCACCGTCGTGCACTTCACCAATCTTGTGGGACATACCGGTGTAAAACAGAACACGCTCGGTGGTAGTAGTCTTTCCGGCATCAACGTGCGCGGCAATACCGATATTACGATAACGAGCGATTGGAGTTTTACGTGCCACTTCTAGATTTCCCGAATAGATTGTCTGAGAAAAGCAAAAGGCAGCCCTGAAGCCGCCTCTTGAATAAATACAGTTTTCCGCAAAAAGAAGGCCTAAAAACGGAAGTGCGAAAACGCCTTGTTGGCTTCGGCCATACGGTGAACGTCTTCGCGTTTACGAACGGCGTTACCTCTTCCTTCAGCAGCTTCCAGTAACTCACCGGCCAAGCGTTGACGCATGGATTTCTCACCGCGGGCCCGGGCGTATTCAACCAACCAGCGCATAGCCAAAGCTGTGCGACGTGATGGACGTACTTCTACTGGCACCTGATAGGTAGCACCACCAACACGGCGGGATTTAACCTCAACCTGTGGCGCAATATTTTCCAGAGCCTGCTCAAAAACTTCCATAGGCTCTTTATCGGATTTATCGGCAACAATATCCATGGCACCATAGACGATCTTTTCGGCAACTGATTTTTTGCCGCTTTCCATAACGTGGTTGATAAATTTGGCGAGAACGATATTGCCGAACTTGGGATCGGGCAGAATTACTCGTTTGGCGGCGACGCGACGTCTTGGCATGTCAATTCCTCTTCAGGTTAATCCGGGACTTTCTTTCGCCTTAGCGAGTCAGAAAAGCTCGGCCTTACTGTTTGTAGTTAAGTTAAAAGAAGGCTTGGCGCTTTCTTATTTTGGTTTTTTGGCACCGTACTTGGAGCGCCGCTGTTTCCGGTCTGAAACACCAGAGCAATCCAGTGAACCACGAACCGTGTGATAGCGAACACCAGGCAAATCTTTAACCCGGCCACCGCGAATCAGTACAACGCTGTGCTCTTGCAAGTTGTGCCCTTCTCCACCGATGTATGAGCTAACTTCATAGCCATTGGTAAGACGAACACGGCAAACTTTACGAAGTGCAGAGTTTGGCTTCTTGGGTGTAGTGGTATACACGCGAGTACAAACACCACGGCGTTGCGGGCTCGCTTGCAGTGCTGGTACGTCACTCTTGGCAACTTTGCGCTTGCGAGGCTTGCGCACCAACTGGTTAATTGTGGACATTCAATGCTCCGTAAATTAGTTCGATTCAGATGGTGTAAAACCGCTCTCTGTGCCAATTGGCCAGAAGACGGCAGAACTTCCACCTAAATTTAGCGAGCGCGCATTCTAAAGAGTGGCAGTATCAGCGTCAAGCGCTTATCTGCTCTGTTTTGCGGCCCTGTACAGATTATTTTTTGCAGGCTTGGTCAAAGCTGCTGACAATCCTCCAAGCAAAGATAAAACCCCTTGTAAATCATGGGCTTTACCTCAATACAAAAAATTTACCCGCAGCTGGTCAAACCTCTCGGATGCATTTTCTAAGGCACATAAAAAAGCCCCTGAAAAGGGGCTTTTTTATTAAACGAGAGCTTGGAACAACTTACTCTTGTTCGGTTGTCGGCTCATCACTGACAACATCCGCAGGTATTTCCATTTCATAGGAATCACCTGGCTCACTCAGAGCTTCAGCCAATTGAGCTTCAAGCACTTCGCCTGTCATCTCGTACTTGGCCTCACGTTGCTTGCGACGGTTTTCATGATAAGCCAGACCAGTACCTGCTGGTATCAGTCGACCAACCACCACGTTCTCTTTCAAACCGCGCAACACATCGGACTTACCGGTAACCGAAGCTTCGGTAAGTACCCTTGTGGTCTCCTGGAAGGAGGCCGCAGAGATAAAGGACTCGGTCGCCAGAGAAGCTTTGGTGATACCCAGCAACAAACGCTCAAACTTGGGCGGTTGCTTGCCTTCTTTCTCCAGCTTCTCAGCCATCTGCACAGCACGGCTATACTCGATTTGCTCACCGCGGATATAAGGCGAATCACCCATTTCGGTAATTTCAACCTTACGCAGCATCTGACGGGCTATAACCTCAATGTGCTTGTCATTGATTTTAACGCCCTGCAATCGGTAAACCTCCTGAATCTCATTGGTGATGTATTTGGCCAAGGCCTCAACACCCATAAGACGCAGAATATCGTGCTGGCTGGGAGGTCCGTCACAGATAACTTCACCTTTCTCAACCGTCTCACCTTCGAAAACCTGAATGGCACGCCATTTTGGTATCAGCATTTCCCAGTGATCAGAGCCATCTTCAAGTAATTCGCCATTAAGAGGGAAAATCTGAATACGTTTCTTACCCTTGGTTTCTTTACCGAAGGCAAAGGTACCGGCGATTTCCGCAAGAATGGAATGCTCTTTCGGTTTACGCGCTTCAAACAGATCGGCAACTCGCGGCAGACCACCGGTGATATCACGCGTTTTGGAACCCTCTTGTGGAATTCTCGCAATGATGTCACCAACTTCGATCTTGTCCCCATCGGCCAGATTCACAATGGAACCGGCAGGCAACAGATAGTGTGCTGGCGCTTTGCTGTTCGGCAATGAAAGCTCTTTACCTTTGCCGTCAACCAGAGTGATCGCAGGTTTGAGATCTTTACCGGCAGATGAACGCTCATTCGGATCGATCACCGATACACTGCTCAGTCCGGTCAGCTCATCGGTTTGTCGATTGACAGACAAGCCTTCTTCCATATCACTGAACTTGGCTTTACCGGCAACTTCCGCAACGATCGGGTGCGTGTGTGGATCCCAGGTTGTAACAATTGCACCGCCTTCAACTTCAGCACCGTGCTTGACCTTGATGGTCGCACCGTAAGGCAATTTGTACCGCTCGCGTTCGCGTCCGGTTTCCTTTTCAGCCACAACCAACTCGCCGGAACGGGATACCGTTACCAGCTCGCCGTTAGCACGTTCAACAACTTTGACATTTACCAGGCGAACAACACCTTCCTGCTTAACCTGAATGCTGTCAGCGGCAGAAGCTCTGGACGCAGCACCACCAATGTGGAAGGTACGCATGGTCAGCTGTGTACCGGGCTCACCAATAGATTGAGCTGCGATAACACCCACAGCTTCACCCTGATTAACCTTGTGTCCACGGGCCAAATCACGCCCGTAACACTCAGCACAAATACCGTGTACGCTTTCACAAGAGATCGGTGAACGAACCATTACTTCATCGATGCCCATTTGTTCAATGCGCTTCATCCAACGTTCGTCGATCATAGTACCCTTAGGCACGATAACTTCTTCTTCGTCACCACGTACTACGTCCTGGGCAACAACACGACCCAAGATACGATCACCCAATGATTCGATGATGTCACCACCTTCAATAACCGGAGTCATCAACAGGCCTTCTTCGGTACCACAATCGACTTCGGTAATTACCACGTCCTGCGCAACATCCACCAGACGTCTGGTCAGATAACCGGAGTTTGCAGTTTTCAAAGCTGTATCAGCCAAACCTTTACGGGCACCGTGAGTAGAGATGAAGTACTGCAGTACGTTCAAACCTTCACGGAAGTTGGCAACAATAGGCGTTTCAATAATTGAGCCGTCCGGACGAGCCATCAGACCACGCATACCGGCGAGCTGACGTATCTGTGCGGGTGAGCCCCGTGCTCCGGAGTCGGCCATCATAAAGACGCTATTGTAGGAATCCTGCTCTTCCTCTTCGCCCTTGCGATTGGTAACCGTCTCTTTACTGATACCAACCATCATCGACTTGGCAACTACGTCATTGGCGCGAGACCAGATATCGATAACCTTGTTGTACTTCTCACCCTGGGTTACCAGACCGGAAGCAAACTGTTGCTCGATTTCTTTAACTTCCGCATCGGCGCGGGCAATGATTTCTTCTTTTTCATCAGGGATAACGAAGTCGTTAACACCAATTGAAGTTCCCGAGCGTGTTGAGTAGGCAAAACCTGTGTACATCAGTTGGTCAGCAAAGATAACCGTAGCTTTCAAACCTACAGATCGATAGCAGACGTCAATCAGACGCGAAATAGCTTTTTTGGTTAAAGGCTGGTTCACCAACTCGAAGGGCATTCCTTCAGGAATAATGCGCCAGATCAAAGCACGGCCAACGGTAGTTTCTACCATCATGGTGCGTTCGGTTTGCTCTCCGTCTTCGCCATTCACCACTTCGTTGATGCGAACGGATACCAGCGCGTGCAGATCGACCTTACCAGAATCGTAAGCACGGGATACTTCGGCCGTATCGGCGAATCGCATTCCCTCACCACGCGCATTGATCTTGGACCGGGTCATGTAATACAGACCTAATACCACGTCCTGTGAAGGCACAATAATAGGATCGCCATTTGCCGGTGAAAGGATGTTGTTGGTCGACATCATCAGAGCACGGGCTTCAAGCTGGGCTTCCAGAGTCAGGGGTACGTGCACCGCCATCTGGTCACCATCAAAGTCAGCGTTGAAAGCTGAACACACCAACGGATGCAGTTGGATCGCCTTACCTTCAATAAGGATTGGTTCAAAGGCCTGAATACCCAATCTGTGTAGTGTTGGCGCCCGGTTCAGTAGCACCGGATGTTCACGAATAACTTCGTCGAGAACATCCCAAACCACGGCTTCTTCACGCTC
>JBFHKI010000145.1:0-5575 GCA_041595415.1 Pseudomonadales bacterium
TCATGCCAGGCAGTACCGCACCGGTCTCGGGGCCGACGACGTGCACGATGCCCTGCCTTCTGTCATTTAACAGAAATTCAGCAATTCCAAACTGGTTGCAGTTGTCATCAAGGGTTTGCAACTGTATACGGGAAGTTTCATCTTTCACCGCCGCATAACCACCCTGACGTTCTGTCGGGTCTGTAGATACATTGTGGTCCGGGGTTGCGATATTGGAATCGATTCGCCATGGCTGGCGACCCGCCAGACGCAAGCCTTCAAACGCTTGAGGTGAAGTAACCTCGTGAATCAGATGACGATCAATATAGATAAGCGCTGACCCGTCAGTGCGCTCTTCCACCAAATGATCCTGCCAAAGTTTGTCGTAAAGTGTTTGTCCTGCCATAGCTTCACCTTTTTTTGTTGCTATTGCCCTGATAAGGCTCACCATTCTAGTTTCAGACACAAATAACAACAATTCATGTTTTTTATTTTTTGCATTCCAAATAGGAATACTCAGGTATATCATGGCCTTCATGGACACAAAAAACCTGAAAACCTTTCTTGCTGTTGCCCAAAGCCGCAGTTTCTCCCTGGCAGCGGAACAAGTGCATCTAACTCAGCCGGCGGTTAGCAAACGTATAAGTCAGCTTGAAGAAGACCTGGGATTGAAACTTTTTGACCGAATTGGGCGTCAAGTATCCTTAACTGAAGCGGGTGAGATATTTCAGCACCGAGTGCGTCAGTTGATCAACGAACTGGATCAAACCCTGTCGGATATTCAGTCGCTGGATAGCCAGATCGGCGGAACACTATCTATAGGTATCAGCCACCACCTTGGTCTGCATCGTCTCCCCCCTCTGCTGCGCGAATTCAGCCGTGAAAACCCGAAAGTAAATCTTGATATCGAATTTATGGATTCGGAAAAAGCGCATGAAGAAGTTTTACGCGGCAACATCGAACTGGCCGCTATCACCTTTTCGTCGGAGCCCTCGGACAAGATAAGTTCGGTCTTGTTATGGCGCGATCGACTTAGCTTTGTTGTAGCAAAAGAGCACGAATTGGCGAACAAAACGACCGTTTCACTACAACACTTGTCGGAATATCCCTGCCTGCTTCCTTCAATGGCAACCTATACTGGACGCATTATTCGCAATTGCTTTAACCGGGAAAAACTCAGTCTCTCACCGGTATTGAATACCAACTATATGGAAACTCTGGCTCGTATGACCGAAATCGGACTGGGCTGGAGTGTTGTTCCGGAAACTCTGGCAGAGCATCCCGAGTTGGTTCGCCTTTCCGTACCAGTTGCCCTGAGCAGAGATCTCGGCATTATTTATAACAACCAACGCACCCGCTCTCGGGCCGCCAAGGCATTTCTGGACAGCCTGGAAAGAGCACGTTTAGCTAACCAATAGCCGGAGGGATTACCGGTGTAGCAGAATGTACATCCGCACATTGCGCGCGCTGGCGTAAAAAATGATCCGCCAGGGTTAATGCCAGCATAGCTTCAGCAATTGGCACAGCGCGAATACCTACACAGGGATCGTGTCTTCCCAGAGTAACCACTTCGGTTTCGCTACCACTTTTATCGATGGTGCGCCCCGGAATCCGGATGCTGGAAGTAGGCTTCAAAGCCATGGTGGCAATAATGTCCTGACCACTGCTAATACCACCGAGCACACCACCAGCGTGATTTGAAGTAAAGCCCTCAAGCGTCAGCTCATCTCGTTGAGTACTGCCATTGGCAGAGGCAACGGACATGCCCGCACCGATTTCCACACCCTTGACCGCATTAATACTCATCAATGCCTTGGCAATATCGGCATCCAGTCGATCAAAAACTGGCTCCCCCCACCCTGGCGGCACCCCGGTTGCAACAACCGTAACCAGTGCCCCACAAGAGTCCCCGGCGCGACGTAAGTCCTCAATTTCCTGTTCCAGCGCAGGTACCAGTCCAGCATCCGGGCAGAAAAAATCGTTGGTTTCGATCGTCTCTTTGTCAAAGTGGCTGATCTTATGAGATCCCATTTGGCTCAAATAGGCATAAATCTCGACGCCTGCCAGTTTTTGCAAAATAAGCTTGGCTATACCACCACCTGCTACCCGCATAGCGGTTTCACGTGCCGAAGAGCGGCCACCGCCACGATAATCACGTGTGCCGTATTTATGCTCATATGCGTAATCGGCATGTGCCGGACGAAACTTATCCTTGATATCGGCATAGTCCTTCGACTTTTGATCGGAGTTTTCGATCAACATGCCGATGGAGGTTCCGGTAGTAATTCCCTCGAAAACCCCGGACAGAATCTTCACCTGATCCGCTTCACGGCGTTGAGTGGTATTTTTACTGCGCCCCGGACGACGACGATCAAGGTCCGGTTGCAGATCTGCTTCTGAAAGCGCAATACCCGGAGGGCAACCGTCCAGAATGGCACCAATAGCTGGCCCATGGCTCTCACCAAAGGTTGTGAGGGTCAGCAATTTACCAATGCTATTACCGGACATAGAGATTCCTAAAGTGGTGTAATAAATTAAAGCTCGGGATTATACGCGGCCAGAGGCTCGTATCGGAAGGCATCCGCATACTCCAGCAATTCAGACTTGCTGAGAATAAAAACCCCTTCACCTCCGTATTCAAATTCAATCCAGGTAAAAGGAACAGAGGGGTAAGCCGCTTCAAGTGCCTCCCAGGAATTTCCTACCTCGACTATAAGATGGCCACCTTCGTTAAGATGATCTGCCGCCTGAGCCAACATAGGGCGCACCAGGTCCAGACCATCACGCCCTGCTGCCAACCCCAGCAAAGGCTCAGCACGATACTCGTCGGGCATCTCATCGAGATCACGCTGATCGACATAGGGTGGATTGGAAAGAATCAGATCAAACCTTTGTCCGGAAAGACGGGCAAAAAGATTGCTTTGCAGCACTTGGCAGCGATCCTGCAATTTATGTCGTTGTACGTTTTCCACTGCCACTTGAAGAGCTTCCTCTGACAGATCTGAAAGCACCACCTGTGACTCGGGAAAAACTGCAGCGGTGGCAATACCGATACACCCGGACCCGGTGCACAAATCAAGAATAAGGTTCGGCACAGCTCCGATCCAGGGGCGAAATTCTTTAAAAATCAACTCTGCTATAGGCGATCTGGGCACCAATACACGGTGATCAACCTTGAAACGCAAACCGGCAAAATCGGCTTCACCGATCAGATAAGCAGCAGGCGTTTTTTGTTCAATACGCTGTGAGATCAAATCATCAAAAGCCCGTTGTTCAAGTGGTCCCATACTCTGCTGCAAAATTGACTCTTCGGCGCGGTGTAACCCCAGGGCATGTAACAGAAGCAAACAGGCCTCATCCCAGCTGTTGTCTGTTCCATGCCCACAATAAACCCCGGCTTGGTCGAGTTTTTCCTCAGCCTTAAGCAGAACCTGCTCAATAGTTGGGTGATCTGTCATGTCAATTTACTTCGAATGATTATTGTCAACGGTTTGACCGGCGACTTTATACATAACCGGTCTTGATCCGGCCAAACAGCGGACGATTATAGTAGAGAAGCAGTGATTGGGGTTGGCAGGCTTCAGGTTAACGAGGTTTTATTTCACAGCTCACCGGCAAATCGCTAAGATGAGTGGCTAAATCACCAGAGATGAACATGAAAGAGCATTACGAACAGATTATCCGTGCCGTTGGTGAAGACCTGAGCCGTCCCGGCCTGGTCGATACACCAGCCCGCGCCGCCAAAGCAATGGAATACATGACCAAGGGTTACCAGCAAAGTCTGGACGAGGTAGTCAATAGCGCCCTGTTTCCAAGTGATAATCGCAATATGGTAGTGGTCAAAGACATCGAACTCTATTCGCTTTGCGAACATCACCTGCTGCCCTTCATTGGCAAATGTCATGTGGGATACATACCCAAGGGAAAAGTGCTGGGACTGTCCAAGGTTGCCCGAATTGTTGATATGTTTGCTCGTCGCCTGCAAATTCAGGAATCACTGACCGAAGAAATTGCCCAAACTATCGCAGAGGTTACCGGTGCCGAGGGAGTTGGAGTGGTGGTTGAAGCAAAACATCTGTGCATGATGATGCGCGGGGTTGAAAAGCAGAACTCGCTAATGCGCACTTCATCCATGTTGGGAAGCTTTCGCAATCGGCAGGAAACAAGAGAAGAGTTTCTCAATTTAATCAAGCCATTAGGCTGATTATTTAATGTAAAAACCAAGAAATATTACAGCACCCTCTGGCAAGAAAATCGACCTCAAGACAAACCAGGCTGCCGGTTTTAATTCGCAGAGACTCTCCTGTCAGAAATGCCACCAGGTCCTCAACAAAGGGGTTATGGGTAACCACTAGTACTCTTTCGGCGGCTTCAGATTCAAGACTGTTACAAAAAATTTGCGGATCACCCCAGGGAGTGATGCCATCAAGGAATTGCGGGTAGAGATTTGGAGCCAGCTCACTGGTAACAATCTCAGCGGTTTGAATAGCTCGAACCAAACCACTGTGGAAAACCAGATCCAGCGGAGGCAGTCTGTCGGCGGCTTTGAGAAGATTGCTCCGAACTTCTGTTCGACCTACCGAAGTCAACTCACGTAGCTCATCCGGTGAACCATGATGAGCCTCACCATGTCGTAGCAAGAACAGAGTTTGAATTGCCACCCAATCTGACTCAGTCGTCTATAAAAATAACTTCATCTAGATCGCGACTGCTCTCTGGAAATTCGGAGAAAGGCCATGGCTGCTTATCGGATACAAAACTCTGATAATTCACTATTTGCAGCAAATAGGCATTCATCATGCCACTGACCGCATCGATGTCAGTGCTTTTCTCTCCGGTAAAAAGCACAAAGAGAAATTGCACGGCAATCAGCAGATTAATAACTATCAACAATACCCAGCGAACCACCATAAACACACATATCAGCAACAGCCGTAGCCAGGTATCCAGGTTCAGCAGATTTTCTTTTAATCCGTTCATATCAATTTACCTTGTATTCAACATCTTGTTTCTGATCGCGATCCATCAAACTTGAGATCACCTCTTTTACCGGCCGGTCAGCGTGTAATATCTCGTACAAGCCATGGCACAGAGGCATTGAGATGTTTAATTGTGCAGCGCGTTCATGTACTACCGCAACTGTATTTACGCCTTCAGCCGTCTGTCCGAGATCCTTTACAGCTGCGTCCAGACTCATGCCCTGTCCTACGCGCAAACCAATCTGAAAATTCCGGCTTAGCGGCGAAGTACAGGTAGCTATCAAATCACCGACCCCGCTCAAGCCCAGATAGGAAGCAGCATTGGCACCCTGAGCAGCTGCATAACGGCTCATTTCTGCCAGACTGCGGGTGATTAACATTGCCATGGAATTTGCACCAAAACCCAGGCCGGAGGTAATACCGGAGAGAATGGCATAGATATTTTTTAAAGTGCCAGCCAATTCAACACCAGTTCGATCGTCATTTGAATAAATACGAAAATAGGAATTACCCATCACTTCCTGGACAAGGCTACAAAGCGCTGAGTTATGACTGGCAATAACGGTTCCGGTAAGTTGTTTTTCAGCCAGCTCTTTGGCCAGATTAGGCCCGCTTAA
>JBFHKI010000146.1:0-5554 GCA_041595415.1 Pseudomonadales bacterium
GAGGCCCCATAGGTGGGAATTGATCATTTACAAACAAGTCATTGTTTGGTGGGGGTTGGTCGATGGCTTCTTGAGGGGGAGGGAGAGCTCCGGAATCAATCATTCGCCGGATAAACTGTCCAAAGTCCTCAGCCTGGGTAGCTGCTTCCCAAGAGCCGTAGTGTCGATAGTAGGTCAGGCATTCAAGGGCAAAACGGTCAGTGGCTGGGTCAGCGGTCATTTGGCTGAAACGGTTTAACACCAAATCACGAACACTTACCGCTGTAAGTGCAATACTGGCAAAACTCATCAAAACCAGAGAGAGTATGATTTTGTGTCGAATGGAACCCATCGGGCAAGTATATGCCTCTCTATGGGGTTCGTCTCGGCATACTTGACGAGAATACTTGTCGCGGGATTTTTTTAGTAAAAAATCCAGAAAAATCAAAAAAATACAAAAACAAGGCAGGCTGGAAAATAGAGGGGATTCTAGCGAATAGTTTTGCCCTAACCTGATGCGGTTGGATCTGAATAGCTCCGATTTCAGGCCTCAGTTCGGTTACGGCCATTGTCTTTGGCCAGATAGAGCATCTTGTCTGCGGCGTTCAGAGCTCTGTCCAGAGTGTTGGGCTCGGCACCATTTACATCTACCTCAACTACGCCACAGCTTACGGTAAGCTGGAACTCTGGATCGACATCAGGCCATTGGTAGTCAGCGATAATATTTCTCAGCCTTTCTGTCAGTTTGTAGGCGGTTTGCAAGTCCGTTTCGGGAAACAGAATCAGAAATTCTTCACCACCGTAACGGGCCAGAATATCTACCTTGCGCAGGTTCTCCCGAAATATTTTCGCGAGCACCTTAAGCACCTCATCTCCGGTTGAGTGGGAATAGCTATCGTTTATTCTCTTGAAGCGGTCGATATCCAGCATAGCCAAACTGCAAGGGCGGTTGTGACGCCGTGCCTGAGCCAATACCAGCGCGGCACTTTCATCGAAGGATCTGCGGTTGGGTAGATCTGTCAGGGGGTCGTGCAGGCTCATCTGCTGCATTCTTTTTCGGGATTTTTCCAGCTCGTCGTAGGCATAGGAAAGATCTTTGCTCATCTGGTTGAAGCTTTGCGACAAAAGCCCCAGTTCGTCTTTGGATGTAACGGGCACACTTTGATTTAGCGAGCCAGGTTGCATGGCGCGCATGGCGCGATCAATGCTGTCAATTGGGCTGGCAATCCGATGACCGAGAAAATAGCCCAGAGGCAGGGATAAAAATATGGCGAGTAGGGATGCAGCCCACCAGGAGCCATCAATGGCCTGCAGGTATTCCGTCCTCTGTTCGGCTAATGCGGCCCTCAGGTCAGAATAAAGATAGCCGATAATCCGATTGTTATGCCGTACCGGTATGGCGTGTTCCAGCTGTAAACCTGGTACTTTTTTACCTATATCTGCCCGGACCGGCGACAGAATAATCACACCCTGATTATCAATCACTATGTATGGCGGTGGATTTGCATCAGGTGACTCTGGGCTACTCAGCTCGGTTGCATCAGATCCGTTTTCTGAAGAGGTAAACTTTACCGCCACTCCCGGTCGCTGAAAAAAAACAAAGGGTTGACGGCCCTCGGGGTATTCAACCCCTGGAGGCAGTTCCCCGGACGCCCGCATACGACTCACAAAATCGATCAACAGTTCGCTGTCCAGAGCGACATCCCAGGAACCGTAGTAATCGTAGTAGGCGACTACCTCGTTCATAAAGGAATCGGCAACTGGATCCTGAGCCAAGGCCTCGAAACGTTCCTGAATAAGGTGTTTGGCGCTGAAGGCAATCAGGGCAATACTGAAGACGCTCATCAGCAGGAGCGACAGGGTCATTTTGAGGCGCAGGGACAGAGTCATTTACAGACGATTATCCGAAGCGGTAAAAAATAAGTTCATACTAAACATTTGAACCCCATTTTGTTCGTATCCGCAGTATGATGCCCCGCTCGAAAACTCGCATCCCATAATTGAGCCCCCTCTGTAGCGCAAAGTTTTGATCAGTTTAACCAATATTACCCTGCAAAGGGGACGCGACAACCTGCTCCAAGATACTTCACTGGTTATTTTTGAAGGGCGTCGGGTCGCCCTCATCGGCCGCAACGGTTGTGGCAAGTCCAGTTTATTTGCCCTGTTACGTGGTGAAATAGGCCTTGAGAGCGGTGATATGAGTATCCCCGGCGGGAGCCGGATTGCCCATATGGCTCAGGAAGTGGGTCACTCGGATCGCAGCGCTCTGGATTATGTCCTGGACGGACACGGAGAGTTGCGCCGTTTGCAGAAGGCAATAAAAGCCGCCGAGGCTGCCGAGGATAATAATAAGCTCAGCCATTTGTACGAAGCGCTTGAAACAGCCGGCGGTTACTCCGCCGAATATCAGGCCGCTGAGCTGTTACACGGTCTGGGCTTTGGCAATCATGAAATCAACCAACCCGTGAACTCTTTTTCCGGGGGATGGCGCATCCGTTTGAATCTGGCGCAGGCATTGATGATGCCTTCAGATATTATGCTGCTCGATGAGCCCACCAACCACCTGGATATGGACACCACCTATTGGTTGGAACAACGTCTGCGGCGCTATCAGGGTACATTGGTTCTGATTTCCCACGATCGCGACTTTATCGATAATGTCGCCAACGAGATCGTGCATATTGAGCAAAAACAGCTGAACCTCTACAAGGGTAATTATTCGGCTTTTGAACGCCAACGTGCTGAACGGCTGGCCTTGCAACAGTCGAACTACGCCAAGCAGCAGCGTGAGATAAAACATATCCAATCCTTTATTACCCGATTCAAAGCCAAGGCCAGTAAGGCCAAGCAGGCCCAGAGCCGGGTCAAACAATTGGCCAATATGGAAATGGTTGCCAGCGCGCAAATCGATAGCCCCTTCCATTTCAGCTTTCTGGATAATCCCAAGGTTTCAACTCCGTTGATATCGTTACGCGATCTGGCTCTCGGCTATGGTGATCACAGGGTGTTAAGTGACATCACCTTCAGTCTCAACCCGGGTGACCGCCTTGGGCTTTTGGGGGTAAACGGTGCCGGTAAATCGACCCTGATCAAAGCCCTCACCGGCGATCTTGAACCGCAAGGAGGCGAGATTACCCGCGGTGAGCACTGTTATATCGGTTACTTTGCCCAGCATCAGTTGGAAGCACTGGATATAGAAGCCAGTGCGCTGTTACATCTGCAACGGTTGGATCCCACCGCCAGCGAGCAAAAGATTCGCAATTTTCTGGGCGGATTTGATTTCCACGGAGACAAAGCCGTTGAACCAATCGCGCCCTTCTCCGGGGGGGAAAAAGCGCGTCTTGCCCTGGCTCTGATCGTTTGGCAAAAACCCAATTTGCTCTTGCTGGATGAGCCAACCAACCATCTGGATCTGGATATGCGCAGCGCCCTGACTATGGCGCTTCAGGAATTTAACGGTGCATTGATCGTTGTATCCCATGACAGGCACCTGTTACGCCACAGTGTGGATCAGTACATTCTGGCGGACGAGGGCAGGGTGGAAGAATTTGATGGCACTCTGGACGATTATCACAGTTATATCAGTGCCAAAGATAATGCCAGTACAAAATCCCCCGCCAGTAAAGCCCCGGCCCATAGTCAGAAGCCGGAACAGGCAAAGAGCAATCCGGGATTGAGCAAAAAACAACTTCGCCAGCAATCCGCTGAACAGCGCAAGGCCAAGTCGGCACTGACCAACCGCCTCAAACGCCTGGAACAAAAAATCGATGAAGCCAATGCCGGGCTCAAAGAAGTGGAATTGCTATTGGCCGATACCGGCCTCTATGAAGAGGGGCGCAAGGAAGAACTGACGGACTTGATTCACCGTCAGGCGGAGATTAAACGCGAGTTGGAAAGCTTGGAGGAAAATTGGCTGGAACTAAGCGAGGCGCTGGAGAGTTCGGTCTGAAAACTCGCTTGGGGTAGCTACTCCTTGTCAAAAGATTCGGTATCTACCAGAGCCTGCATGGCTGCATCGTAGCGTCCACCGGATACAGAGTTCTGATTAATCAACTGATCCAGCTCACTAATCCACTCCGGGCTCAGGCTTATGTCGAGAGCCGCGTAATCTTCCACCAGATGGTCAATTTTTGTGATACCGGGGATGGTGTGAATATGGTCGCCTTTACTCAGTACCCAAGCCAGAGATAGCTGAGCCGGCGTGTAGCCCAGCTCGTCGGCTATCTGTTGGAATTTGCTGAAGAGTCGCTCGCGGTTTTGGGAGAAATGCGGTTCCTGAAAGCGCGGCATCCCTCGGCGGATATCACTTTTGGAGAGTCTTTCCGGCGCCAGTGACATATCCGCCAGAATACCGCGACTGAAAGGCGAGAAAGCTACCAGCGCTATACCCAATTCCTTACACACATTATTGACCGCGATCTCGACATGTCGACTGGCCAGAGAGTATTCCGATTGCAGGGCGGCGATAGGTGCCACCCCATGCGCAACTCGCAGATAGTCGGCACTGAGCTCTGAGACGCCAATGTTGCGTATTTTGCCTTCCTGTACCAGATCGGCCAAAGCGCCAATAGAGTCTTCCAAAGGCACATCGGGGTCGCGTCTGTGCAGGTAGTAGAGGTCAATAACCTCGGTTTGCAAACGCAACAGGGATTGTTCGCAGGCCTGTTTGATATTTTCGGGGCGTCCGTCGAGTACCCGTTTGCCATCGCGTATATACAGGCCGCACTTGCTGGCCAGAAATACCTGCTGGCGATGCGGTTTGAGTATCTCGCCCACCAACTGCTCGTTGGCACCGGCACCATACAATGAGGCGGTATCAAAATGCTTCAAGCCGAGGTCCAGCGCCTTGGCAAAGACATTTTTGGCCTTGCCCAGTGGCAGAGGGTCACCGTAGGCGTGGGAGAAGCTCATACAGCCCAGGCCAATCGCGGGCAGTTTTTGTTGGGCGAGCTCTCTGTGCATGGGCGTTAGTTCCTCAGGCGAGTGGTAAACACTGCGAATAGTTGCCGCGATGGTAAGCCAGGGCCGACTTTTCCTGGTCATTTTGATGGTGAATTACCTCACCGACAAAGATCAGGTGATCTCCACCTTCATAACAATGGCGCGCCTCACATTCCAGATGGGCGGCGCAGCCGGAAATAATGGGTAAGTTGGTGTCCGACAGTTGCCAATCCAGTCCGGCAAAACGGTCTTCTGAGGGGCTGGCAAAGGTATTGGAAATATCTATCTGGTCTTCGGCGAGAAAGTGCACCGCATAACCTTTGGCCTGCTCGAATACCGGAATCAGGCTGGAAGTTTTTGCCAGACTCCAAAGGATCAGTCGCGGCTCCAGAGAAACCGAGTTAAAGCTGCTGGCGGTAAAACCTGCAGCTATACCCTCGGTGTCCAGAGTGGTAATTACGGTAACGCCTGTAGGAAAGATGCCCAAAGTGTTGCGATAGGCGATGTGATTATTGCTCAAGGGTTGCTCACTATTTAAAAGGTAATTAATTGAATATCAGTTTGGGGCGGCCAATTATTTTGAAATAAGGATTATTGGCCATTATGGGGGTTCCATTCAAAAGAATGAAATAGC
>JBFHKI010000147.1:0-5547 GCA_041595415.1 Pseudomonadales bacterium
GCTGTCCACCGGACAAATTCACCCCGCGCTCACCCACTAAGGCATCAAACCCCTTGTTGCCTTTGATGTCCTCGAGTTCCTGGATAAAGTCGTAGGCTTCTGCCTTGCGCGCTGCCTCTATCATTTCCTCTTCACTGGCATCCTCTCGACCATAGAGAATATTGTCCCGCACCGAACGGTGCATAAGGGAAGTATCCTGAGTGACCATACCCACCGCCGCGCGAAGACTTTCCTGACTGACCTGCCGGATATCCTGACCATCGATCAAAATCTGTCCGGATTGCAAATCGTGAAACCGCAGCAGCAGATTCACCAATGTTGATTTGCCCGCACCAGAACGCCCGACCAGCCCAACTTTTTCACCGGCCTGAATCTCCAGGTCCAGATTGTCAAAAATAAGTTCGTTATCTCCATAGGCAAACCGGATCTGCCTGAATATTATCTGGCCTTTGGGTGTCTGCAGCTCCTGCGCCTGAGGATCGTCCTGCACGGCAACATCTTTGGACAGGGTATTCATACCATCCTGCACAGTACCGATATTTTCAAACAGGGAGGACACCTCCCACATAATCCAGTGCGACATACCATTGAGGCGCAATGCCAGACTTATGGCGATAGCAATTGCGCCGACACCGACAGAACCCTGTGACCAAAGCCATATAGAAAGTGCGGAGGTACTGAAGATCAACAGGGAATTGCTGATTTCGACCGAACTGTTAAGCAGGGTTACCAAGCGCATCTGCGGATACACCGTATGTAAAAATTTACTCATGCCCTCTTTGGCGTATTCGGACTCCCGGCGTGCATGGGAAAACAGTTTAACTGTGGCAATGTTCGTATAACTGTCCACTACCCTGCCGGTCATAACCGCCCGGGCATTAGCCTGCTTGGCCGCAATTGCCTGGAGTTTGGGCACCAGAGTACGCAAAATCATCACATAGACCACCAGCCAACAGAACAAGGGTATAGCCAGACGCCAGTCCGACTGGGAAACCAGAAACAGGATGCTGACAAAATAAACGCTCACATAGACCAGGATATCCATGCTTTTCATAACCGTCTCACGCACGGCGAGCGAAGTCTGCATGATTTTGGTGGCAACCCGTCCGGCAAACTCGTTCTGAAAAAAACTCATACTCTGGTTGAGTAACTGCCTGTGTCCCATCCAACGAATAATCATGGGGAAATTACCAATCAGGGTTTGATGGATGATCATGGAGTGGACCAACACCAACACCGGCAAGAACAGGAGAAGCAAAGCAGAATAAAAGATTAATTTAGCTCCGTTCTGGGTAAAAAAATCTTGCGGAGTACTACTGCCGAGCAGGTCGACCAGAGCCCCCATAAAGCCAAACAGGCTGACTTCAATAATTGCCACCATGGAGCTCATCAGGGCCATCAACAAAATGGCCCACTCCATTCCTCTCGTGTAGTGCCGACAAAAAGCAAACAGGCTATCCGGCGGCGTTTCTGGAGGTTCAGGTGGAAAGGGATTAACCAGCTTTTCGAAACTGGAGAATAAACTCATACAATTTACCTTAAAAACCGGGCGCGCAGATTAGCAGAAATCTGACGCAATATTGTTTCAAATTGTTGAGAAACGCGCAGTTATGGGCAAATGATCCGAAGAGGTTACGCTCTCAACCAACTCAATATTTTCCAGTTTCAACTGTCGATAAAAAAGATGATCCAAATGTCGGTAAAGATGTCTGGCTTTGCTTTTTCGAGTAAAAACCGCCTCGCATAATTCCAGTTCATCAGCCAATTCGCGCAGTAATCGCAAGCGCTGTTTTGACCATGTATTAAAATCGCCGGCCAAGATCATGGGACCACTGTGGCCGCGGGCCGCCCGGGCTATCTGTGAAAGATGTCTCTTATATCCACCAATGCGGGAAAAGTTCAAGGCGTGTACATTCAGCACCATAAGGGGTTGTGAAGACGCCAGAGGATAGACGGTCTGCAGCAACATCTTGTGAGTGCGAATCAGTGGTTCAAAATTTGGTGAGGAGTAGGACTGCGTCTGCAACGGCATACAGCGACAGCCGGATTTCACTCCGGATTCACTGTCCGACTTCAGATGCCGGAAAGAGCGCGCCATGGTCCAGAAGTATTCTTCGTGCTCATCAAAAATCTCGACATTTACCGCCTGGATACTGGCTTCCTGCAGGAGAAGCAAGTGTCGGTCGGCTATCAGATGCAAAAAGTCATCGCGCCAACCGTTACCCTGACATTTCTGCATATTCCACAGCAGCAGATCAAAACAGGCAGGCAGGGATTCCATATCGGCCGCGCCCATAGTTCGTATTGCCGCATCCGGGTGAATTTTTTTTATAAAATTAATGGGGATTCCTTCGAAATCTGCTACTGATAATTTCTGTGGTTATCATACATTCAGATTCAACATAACCAAGGGACCTGGATCAAGAATCAAAAGAATAAAATTTCAAATCGTATTTTTGAAAGAATTTGGTATGCTGGCCGACCAAATAATTCACACCCGCTAACATCAGGAAACAACACAATGACTATCAGCCTAGGCGAAAAACTGCCATCAGTAACTCTCAAAACCATGGGCGAGAATGGCCCGGAAGAAATCACTACAGACAGTATCTTTGCCGGTAAAAAAGTTGTTCTTTTTGCAGTGCCCGGAGCCTTTACCCCCGGCTGTTCAAACACACATATGCCAGGCTTTGTTGTTCACGCCGACGAGATCAAAGCCAAAGGCGTTGATACTATCGTCTGCCTGGCGGTAAACGATGCTTTTGTGATGGGCGCCTGGGGCAAAACCCAGAATGCCGAGGAGTTACTGCTGGTAGCTGATGGCAGCCATGTATTTACCTCTGCGATAGGTATGGAACTGGATCTTACCGCCGGCGGTCTGGGAATTCGTTCACAGCGCTACGCCATGATTGTTAACGATGGCGTGGTAGAAGCCATCGAGCTCGACCAGGGCTCAATTGAAAAAAGTACCGCCGAAGCGATTCTTGAATTGCTCTAGAGCTCTGTTCAAGCCTCGCAAAAGCCCGGTCCGGTGGATCGGGCTTTTTTGTATTATCTGAACTAGCCACAAAGGTCAGGCAGCCGCTAAGATTATCCCATGTCCCTGAACACCAATATCGAATCTCACACCCCCATGATGCAGCAGTTTCTGCGCCTGAAAGCAGAACAAGCGGATGAGTTGTTGTTCTACCGGATGGGAGACTTTTACGAGCTGTTTTATGAGGACGCCAAAGAAGCGGCCGAGTTACTGGATTTAACCCTCACCCACCGCGGGCAATCTGCCGGTGAACCAATTCCAATGTGTGGAGTGCCGCACCACGCCGCCGAAGCTTATCTGGCCAAACTGGTACGACTCGGGCGCTCCGTTGCAATAGCCGAGCAGATTGGCGACCCTGCAACCAGTAAAGGGCCGGTTGAGCGCAAGGTTGTGCGGGTCCTGACTCCGGGTACCGTTACCGATGAAGCGCTGCTGGACTCCGACCGCGACAATCTGCTCTGTGCTGTCTATGTGGACAAGGTCTTTGGCCTGGCGAGTCTGGATATGGGCAGTGGACGTTTCTGCCTGTCACAACTGGACAGTCACGAGGCTCTGGAATCCGAGTTGGCGCGTCTCAGGCCATCTGAGCTTCTGTTACCGGAAAGCCTGAGTCTGGATGCCAAGCGCATAGGCTGTAATTGTTTGCGTACCCGACAGGACTGGGAATTTGATCTGGACACGGCGATCAAACTGCTGAAAAAACAATACGCGGTTGCCTCGCTGCAAGCCTTTGACTGTGAAGACAAACCCGTCGCCCTGCGGGCCGCCGGCTGCCTGTTGCAATACGCCCGTGACACCCAGCGCAATGAACTGCCCCACTTGCAAAGTATCCGCACCGAATCACCAACTGACCAAGTGGTTCTCGACACGGCGACAAGGCGCAATCTCGAGTTGGATATCAACTTACAGGGAGGCATGGAAAACACCCTGGCTTCTGTACTCGACCAGTGCTCAACCACCATGGGTAGCCGCTTGTTACGTCGCTGGTTAAACCGGCCAAGCCGCGATATCAAACTGTTACAGGGTCGACAACAGGCTATCGCCAGCCTCCAGGAAAACTGGCGTTACGAACCTCTCGGAGATGCGCTCAAAGCTATTGGCGATATTGAACGAATTCTGGCCCGGGTAGCTTTGCGGTCCGCCCGGCCCAGAGACCTGACCCGATTGCGCAGCGCCATAAAGGTCTTTCCGGAACTGAACCGTCTGCTGGAAGCATCGGCAACAAAAGAACTGAGCAAACTGGCGGGAGATATCTCGGAATATCCACAGCTAGGGGAGCTATTACAGCGTGCACTGGTAGACAATCCACCTATGACCATCCGCGACGGCGGGGTTATCGCCGAAGGCTTTAACACCGAACTGGATGAACTGCGGCAAATCAGTAGCAACGCCGGAGATTTTCTGTTGCAACTGGAAGAGCGAGAACGGTCAGAAACCGGTATCAGCACCTTGAAAGTCGGTTTTAACCGGGTTCACGGCTACTTTATCGAGATCAGCAAGGGGCAGGCTGACAAGGCTCCTATCACCTACCAGCGGCGACAAACCCTGAAAAACGCCGAGCGTTTTATAACCCCTGAACTTAAAGAGTTTGAGGATAAAGCTCTCTCGGCCAAATCCCGTGCGTTGGAAACCGAGAAAAAACTCTACGAAGACCTGGTTGAAAGCGTGGCAGCAGAACTCATGCCGCTATTGCGCTCCTCCGAAGCTGTAGCTGAAACGGATGTGCTGACAAATCTGGCCGAGCGCGCGCACAGCCTGAATTACCAGCGCCCCGAACTGGTGGAAGAAACCGGTATATTTATCAAAGAAGGTCGCCACCCCGTGGTCGAAAAGGTAAGCAGCAAACCTTTTATTGCCAATGACCTGGAGCTTGATCCCGAAAACCGCTTGCTGATCATTACCGGCCCTAACATGGGTGGTAAATCGACCTATATGCGACAAGCGGCCCTCATTGTTCTGCTGGCCCAGGTTGGCAGTTACGTATCGGCGACAACGGCCAAGATAGGTTTGGTAGACCGTATCTTCACCCGAATTGGCGCTTCGGATGATCTCGCCGGCGGTCGATCTACTTTTATGGTGGAAATGACCGAAACTGCCCAAATACTCCACCACGCTACGCCTCAGAGTCTGGTATTGATGGATGAAGTCGGTCGCGGCACAAGCACTTTTGATGGCCTCTCCCTGGCAATGGCTGCAGCACATAATCTGGCCACTGAGCGTCAGAGCCTGACTCTCTTTGCCACCCACTACTTTGAATTAACCGCTTTGCCGGATAGCCTGGATATGGTGAAAAACATCCATCTCAGCGCCCGCGAAAAGGATGACGACATCGTCTTTATGCACCGCATCGAACAGGGCCCTGCAAACCAGAGCTACGGAATTCAGGTAGCTCGTCTAGCGGGTATTCCGGATCCGGTAATTCAATTGGCCCGCAGGGAACTGGCTCAACTGGAAGCGGGTTCACACGATTTACTGGCATCAGAATCAGAAAATTACAGTGGCGGAGAAAC
>JBFHKI010000148.1:0-5539 GCA_041595415.1 Pseudomonadales bacterium
ACTGGTATGGAATGGGTTAACCCTCATGGTTGGCTCTATATGGATGTCGAGAATGAGGATGGCTCCATAACGAATTGGGCTGTCGAAGCGGGTCCTGCGCAACAATTATTGCGGCGCGGTCTTCGTGAAGATGATTTCACTGCAGGGATTGAAATTATTGTCACTGGATATCAAGCGCGTGGTGACAAACCGATGATGAACGGTCGGTACGTCGTAACAGAGGACGGCTCGAATTTCTATGTTGGCGCCTCTCAATAAGAAGGATATACAACCGCATTCACCGAAGCGGAGCGCGGTCGAAAAATTTCAAATAAACCTATATGGGGAGTATGTATTATGTTTTTTTCACGATTTGGAGTAATAGGCGCAAGTCTGCTGGCCCTTTGTATTGCTCAGGGAGCAAATGCTCAAGGGCTCATCACGCAAAAGGTGCTGTCTGCCGATATGGCGTTGGAATTGGCAATGGCTTCACTCGAAGATTGTCGTGCAAAAGGATTTAGCGTCAGTATTACTGTAGTTAACGTAGACGGCTTGATTAAAGCTTTTGTACGGGATGATAAAGCTGGCCCTCATACTATCGGCCTGAGCCAGAAAAAAGCCTTCACTGCCGCATCGCAAAAGAATCATTCGGGGGCTGTAGCCATACAATGGGGAGACAGAGCGCCTCCCGCTATTGATGGCATAGTTGCATTGGCTGGTGGTGTTCCTATCAGAGCTGGTGGTGAAGTGATTGGCGCAGTCGGAATCAGTGGTGCACCTGCCGGAGACCCCGCAGGTACCAATGACGAGATCTGCGCAAACGCGGGTATTGCAAGTATTGCCGACCGGCTTGATTGATAGGGGCGATATGCGCTTCACAGCGATCACCGGGATGCAACGGCTCATCATGCAAATAAACGTGCCGATAGGGATTGCCATCTTTTTTTTATTGGGGATGGTAAATCCCGGTTTCGCACATCATTCCTCTGCACCACATTTTGATAAATCAATTCATATCAGTCTGGATGCGGTGGTTACAAGATGGGCTTTTGTAAATCCTCACGCCTATTTGTATTTCGATGTTACCGAAGACAGTGGTGAAACCAATAATTGGCGTTGCGAGTTCTCTTCGGCCACCAATATCGGTCGAAATGGTTTTACCAAGGAGACCTTTGTTCCAGGGCAACACCTGACCATCTTTGGTAGCCCGGCTCGTCGAGAAGATCATGTGTGTTGGCTCGAAAGTTTAGTCTTTGCTGATGGGACTAAAATCGATCGGGATGTGGATTTACCAGCAGACAAGATTGTTGGACAGCCGACTGTGCTGGTTTTGGCGGATGACGCGGAAAGAGCGGAATATTTACCCAATGGTCAACCCAATATTAGTGGTTATTGGGTACTGGCCGGTCAGTTGGATACTGAGCCGGATGATGCGACTCCCAGACCTCGTCGCACACCCATAGATTCGACACCAATCGGTTTGGCGGAACAGGCCGAGTTCGTGCAGATTTATGACGATCCGAGTATCCATTGCGATATCACCAATATCTTTTTTGGCTGGACCCACGGTGAAAACGTCAATGAGATCATCCAGCTGGATGACCGTATTATTTTGAAATACGGCTATATGGATTTTGTCCGGACTATATATCTGGATATACAGGAACACCCTTTGAATATTCAGCTTAGCAGGGGTGGACATTCCATTGGACGTTGGCAGGGAGATACCCTGATTGTGGACACCCTGGGGTTTAGTCCGGGATATATACGAGGGATTACCGGTGTTCCCCATGGTTCTCAATTGAGAACCACAGAGCGTTTCAGATACAACGCCCAAACGAAGACGCTGGATCGTAGCTATATTGCAGAAGATCCGGTTTACCTGAATAGCCCCTATACCGGAGAGGATCAGATGGATATATCAGCAACACCCTCTGAACCCTATAACTGTGTTGAGCTGAGCGGGGAGAATAACAGTCGTCCCGAAAGTTAATCAGATGTACTGAATTTAAAGTGTAGAAATAAGTAAATCCCACTCCTTTGCCCGAGCTTCGCTCGGGTTTTTTTTAGTTGAGTGTTTCAGATGCTAAGGAATGGAGTAATTTGAACATGTTTGGCTCAACCCCGCGCCGGAAAATCCGGCACGGGGTTTTTCCAATCAGGCCAGATCGAAGCGATCGTTGTTCATCACCTTGGTCCATGCGGCGACAAAGTCTTTTACGAACTTCTCCAAATTGTCATCCTGGGCATAGACTTCAGCATAGGCACGCAGGATGGAATTGGAGCCAAACACTAGATCAACTCGGGTTGCCGTCCACTTGACCTCACCTGTCTTGCGGTCGCAAATCTGGTAGAGGTTCTCCGCAGCTGGTTTCCAGCGGTTGGCCATATCGGTCAGATTGACAAAAAAGTCGTTGCTAAGCACACCTTCGCGATCAGTGAATACGCCGTGTTTGCTTCCACCATAGTTAGTGCCGAGCATGCGCATGCCGCCGATAAGTACCGTCATTTCCGGCGCGGTCAGCCCCATAAGTTGGGCGCGATCCAATAGCATTTCCTCGGCGCTGACTACATAGTCTTTCTTCAGGTAATTCCTGAAGCCGTCAGCCAGTGGTTCAAGCACATCAAAGGAGTCGGCGTCAGTCATTTCGTCGGTGGCATCACCTCGGCCCGGGGCAAAGGGCACCTCAACATCCACACCGGCAGCTTTGGCAGCCTGTTCCACTGCCGCGGTTCCGCCCAATACAATCAGGTCGGCTATGCTGACCGGCTTATCGAGTTGTGCCTGTATGTTTTCCAGTACACCCAGAACTTTTTGCAGACGCTCCGGTTCATTGCCTTCCCAGTCTTTCTGGGGTGCCAGACGGATACGGGCACCGTTGGCGCCACCGCGATAGTCGGAACCGCGGAAAGTTCGGGCACTGTCCCAGGCGGTGTTGATCAGCTCGGCGCTGCTTAACCCGCTGTTGAGCAGTTGGGTTTTAAGATCGGCAATTTCACTATCCGACAGACTGTAATCCACACTGGGAATAGGGTCCTGCCAGATCAGGTCTTCTGCTGGCACATCGGGGCCGAAGTAACGACTTTTGGGGCCTAGATCGCGGTGGATCAGTTTGAACCAGGCTCGGGCAAAACAATCTTCGAAGTAGGCTGGATCCTCTATAAATTTTTGGCAAATTCGGTTGTAGACCGGGTCGACTTTCATAGCCATGTCGGCATCGGTCATGATCGGCATGCGACGTATAGAGGGATCTTCAACATCTACCGGCATATCTTCTTCCTTGATATCAACCGGTTGCCACTGCCAAGCCCCCGCCGGACTTTTTTGCAACTCCCACTCGTGGCCAAACAGCATTTCAAAATAACCCATATCCCATTTGGTCGGATTTTTTGTCCAGGCACCTTCAATGCCGCTGACCATGGTGTCGCGTCCAATGCCACGGCCTTTGGTGTTCATCCAGCCGATACCCTGGTATTCCACTCCGGCCGCTTCGGGCTCGGGGCTCAGATCTGCGGCATCACCATTGCCATGACATTTGCCAATGGTGTGGCCACCGGCAGTTAATGCCGCGGTTTCTTCGTCGTTCATGGCCATGCGGGCAAAGGTTTCTCGCACCTGATCGGCGGTCTTCTGTGGGTCAGGCTGGCCGTTAACGCCCTCGGGGTTTACATAGATAAGCCCCATCTGAACTGCCGCCAAGGGGTTTTCCATAGTGTCCGGTTTGCTGACATCCTGGTAGCGACCATCGCTGGGTGCCAACCATTCTTTTTCGGCGCCCCAGTAAATGTCTTTTTCCGGATGCCAGATATCTTTACGACCGAAAGCAAAACCGAAGGTTTTTAACCCGGCCACTTCATAGGCGATATTGCCAGACAGGATAATCAGATCGGCCCAGGAGATTTTGTTGCCGTATTTTTTCTTGATCGGCCACAACAGGCGTCGCCCCTTGTCGGTGTTTACGTTATCCGGCCAACTGTTTAAAGGCGCAAAACGCTGGTTTCCGGTGCCGCCACCACCGCGGCCATCGGCCAGACGATAGGAACCGGCAGAGTGCCAGGCAACCCGGGCAAACATGCCCACGTAGCTGCCCCAATCCGATGGCCACCAATCCTGGCTACTGGTTATCAGGTCGCGCAGATCCTGCTTAAGCGCTTCCACATCCAGATTCTTGAGTTCCGCGTGATAATCAAAGTCTTCCCCCATGGGGTCAGTCTTGTGATCATGTTGGTGAAGGATGTCGAGATTGAGGGCTTTGGGCCACCAATCCATATTGGACATACCGCTTTCGGTAGCCCCCCCGTGCATAACTGGACATTTGCTGTCAGACATAGCTTAACTCCTGTGTGAGTAATAATTGTCATCAGTACAACTTGATTTGAACGCTGCCCATGAAACCGGATTTAAATTCTCCCGGCTAATTAGTTATGACAAATTAATCGATTGGCTTTTGCTAACAGGGAGAGTGAATGTCCGGATCCAGCCTGTAACCGAAGAAAAACCGGAGTAGGTCTCCGGTATTTATCTGTCCGATGGTCTTTGAAACTTAAAATCCTATTTGACAATTAGCACGTCGGTATTGAGTCGGCTCAGTATCTTTTCGGCGGTATTGCCCAGTATCAGCCCCTGTACACCAGTGCGGCCGACATTCCCCAATACCACCAGGTCGGCTTTGATTTTACTGCTAAGGCGTGGAATTTCTTTGGAGGGCGAGCCTGCAGCTAGGTGCAATTTTATGTTTTTTGCTTTGGCATATTCCGCCAGCTTTGCTTCGGCCTGCTTGCCTTTCTTGGTCAGTACTTCAGATTTTTGTACCACATCAAGCTCTTCACTGACACGGGAAATAACTATTACGCTCATCAAGTGAAAAGTGGCCGAAAGGCGATTAACCAATAGTTTGGTTGCGCTGTAAACGGTAGAGTTCAGAGCCTTGTGTGTCTTGCTTGGCCCCATCACATCCAGGGTACCGAGCACCTCGACCTGATCTTTCCAGTTGTTATCGCCAAGCATTAACAACTCAGCCTTCGGGAGGCCGCGCAAAAGTTGTTTTTCGTAGCTGAAGTCTCGTCCCGGTCGGGCGTTTTTGCGACGATGTATGGCAATCGTATCAACCTTGTATTTCAGGGCGGATTCGATGATTTTTTCGGCTTTCTGGGCATTGACATCAATGGGGATCACCAGGGTTTCAATGCTGCAATTTTGGCTTTGCACTGAACTGGTCAGGCTTTTCAGTTTAGCTGTCAGATTTGCAGAAACCTCTTCCTTGGTGGACGAGAATGTCAGGATAAACAAGGATTTTGGTGAAAGCAGTAGACATTTTTTAATCAACGAATCTGCATTCTTTTCATCAACCACTACCAGTATATTCTTCATATAATCTCCATCACAGGCATAGTTTTCGGGCAGGTCACCACCTCTATTTAAGCTGTAAGTATCGCCGCCTTCAGATCATTGTTGATGTCTTTAAATTAAAGTTAAACAGGCGGCACTGGCATTAAGATCCGCCATCCGATGATGCTGGTTTATTTCCGAACGAATAAATAGAGGCTGTGAGTTGGGCAG
>JBFHKI010000149.1:0-5522 GCA_041595415.1 Pseudomonadales bacterium
AAAGTGGAACAGCCCATGTAGTGCAGGATGGGTTCGCCGTCGAGGCTGAAGCGGCTGGTGCCGTCCGGCATCAAACCCTGCCCCTGTGTCGAGCGAATCGATTGGCAGAGGTTGGTTTTGGGGTGCAGACAGAATTCACACTCGCGGCACTCTGGCGTGTAGAGGGGAATGACATGATCGCCCGGCTTGACCGACTTGACGCCCTCGCCCACCTCGACAACTACACCTGCGCCCTCGTGGCCCATAATGGCCGGGAAAGCGCCTTCGGGGTCATCACCGGACAGGGTAAAGGCGTCTGTATGACAAATACCTGTAGCTTTGATTTCGACCAAAACTTCACCAGCTTTGGGGCCCTGTAAATCTACTTCACAGATTTCCAGCGGTTTTCCGGCAGCAAAGGCGACAGCAGCTTGGGTTTTCATTCTTCATTCTCCAGATAGCGTAAAGCCAGACTTAAATCGTCCGGATCATTAATGTTAAAAAAGGGGTCGGGGTCTTCATCGGGCCAATCCAGAATGGCCAGAGCCAACTCCGAATACAAGGCCCGCAAACCTCCAATTCCCTCTTGGGTAGCAGCCGAGATCACCCGCTCGGCAGTGCGGTGATGCCAGAGGGCAAAAGTCGGTTGCAGCTGGCCCTTATATCTCGGGCAGACCACATCCGCATTTTTGACATCCAACAGGTAAATTTGTTCAGCCACCAACCCGGGTGGCACAAAGGGCGCATCGCAGGGGCAAAGGGCAATATCCTGTTTGCCGCCGCTCAATTTGAAAGCCGAAGCCAATCCCATCAGCGGCCCGCGATCCGGTTTCAGATCATAACAAATGGGCAGGCCGAAATGGTCGTACTCTTCTGTTTCTGTACCCAGATTGAGCAGTATTCGGCTGGTCTGGGGCGCGATTCGTGCACGAATACGTTGCAGCAATGGCTCACCGCCAAAATCGAGCAACGCCTTGGCGGGCCCCTGCATGCGGGTGGACCTGCCACCACAGAGAATCAGGCCGATGGGTTTAAGCTTGAACAAAACAGACCTCGAAACACAAAGCTTCAAGTGTGCCCTGATCTGGGCTGTCTGAAAACTGGCAAAGCCGGTTAAAATTTTGTCACCGCATCGCTGGCGGCAACTGATATGTCAGAGTAAAAGCCTATACAATCGGCAAAAAACCGACAGCATCGAGCGAGCACATGACCCGCCCCAGCTATATCGAAATAAATCTCGCGGCGATACAAGCCAACTTGTTACTCGCCAAAAAACTGGCGCCCCGGGCAAAGGCCCTCGCCTGCGTTAAAGCCAACGCTTACGGCCACGGTGCCGCTGTGGTGGCAAAAGCGCTGGAATCCTCGGCGGACATGCTGGGTCTGGCCTGTCTGGATGAAGCCCTCGAATTACGCGAAGCCGGTATTCACTCACCCATACTCTTGCTGGAAGGCTGTTTTGATAGTTCGGAATGGCTGACGGCGAACCAGGCCGGTTTTGCCGCGGTGATCCACTGCCAGCAGCAGCTGCAAAACTTTCTCAGCCTGCAACTGCCAAAACCCATGCAGATCTGGCTGAAACTCGACAGCGGTATGCACCGCCTGGGTTTTGCCCCCGAAGAATATCTGGCCGCTTACCAACAGCTCAAGCAGAGCCCGCAGTGCAGCGCCCTGACCCTGATGTCTCACTTTGCCTGTTCGGAAGAGCTGCAAAACCCCTTTACCAGCCGGCAACTCAAAACTTTTGAAGCGACAACCCAGGGCCTGGACGCACCTCGCAGCCTTGCCAACTCTGCCGCCATACTCACCCGCGAAGACACCCATTTTGACTGGATACGGCCCGGTTTTATGCTCTATGGCAACAGCCCGATGAGCGGTGAATGCCCGGCAGATCGGGGCTTGAGCCATGCCATGGGTCTTTACAGTCAGGTTATATCCATCCGCAATATCGCCTCCGGCGAAGGTGTCGGATACAACCACGCCTGGCGGGCGCAACGGCCCAGCACCATCGCCGTGGTTGCCATAGGTTACGGCGACGGCTACCCGCGCAATGCCAAAAACGGCTCGCCCGTTTTGGTGGATGGCAAACCGGCCTGCAGTGTCGGACATATCGCCATGGATATGATGCTGATAGATATCACCCAGATGAAAAATATCGAGGTCGGCGCCAAGGTAGAACTCTGGGGCCCCAACCTGCCGGCATCTCGGGTCGCCGAACATTCGGGCATGAGCGGTTATGAGTTACTGACACGCCTGACAGCGCGTTTACCACGCCGATATACAGGCTGATTTTCGCCTCTAGGCATAGATCAAAATTTGATCAATTGTTGCGGCCGCCAAAGGTTGCTAAAATCGCGCGCCTTCCCTTTGTTGTTTTAATTATCTAGCCCACAGGACTATCTGATCCATGACCGAGCAAAAAGCTACCAATGTTTATTGGCACCACGGAGATATACAAAGAACCGACCGTGAAAAACTTCTACGCCAAAAAGGTGCCACACTTTGGTTTACCGGACTGTCCGGCAGTGGCAAAAGCACCGTTGCTGTAGCTCTGGAACAGGCCCTGCACGCTAACGGTCATCTCTGTTATCGGCTCGATGGCGACAACATTCGCATGGGCATCAACAAGAATTTAGGGTTTTCCGCCGAAGATCGCGCCGAAAACATCCGCCGCATCGGCGAAATATCCAAATTGTTTTGCGACACAGGTGTTATCTGCCTGAGCAGCTTTGTAAGCCCTTACATTGCCGATCGCGAGATGGTGCGCAGCCTGCACGAAGAAGCCGGCATTCCCTTTATCGAAGTTTATATGAACGCTTCTCTGGCCTGTGCCGAAGAACGCGACCCCAAGGGCCTGTACAAAAAAGCCCGGGCTGGCGAGATCAAAAACTTTACCGGGATCGACGACCCTTACGAAGCACCAGCCAACCCTGAAATTTCGCTGGACACAGAAAACCTGTCTCTTGAAGACGAAGTTCAGGTGCTGCTCGACGAGTTGCGCAAGCGCGAAATTATTTAATCGGCATCCCCATAAACCCCTACATTCAACCGCCGACTAACGAGTCGGCAGTAAAGGAGAATACTTGATGATCAAGCCGCACGGTTCCGACGAACTGAATCCGCTTTACCAATACAACCCGGATCAACGCCACGCGCTTCTCGAAGAAGCCAAAAGCCTGCCAAGCCTGTTAGTGAATTCCGCAGCAGCGGCCAATGCGGTCATGCTGGGTGCCGGATACTTCAACCCATTAACCGGCTATATGAATCTGGCTGATTCACTTTCGGTTGCCGAAAACCTGCACACAGCCGACGGTCTGTTCTGGCCTGTTCCGGTTGTAAACCGTGTGGACAGCGCCGAAGGCATTGAAGTGGGTTCCCGCATTGCGCTGCTCGACCCCAACGTCGAAGGCAATCCGGTTATTGCGATCATGGACGTTGAAGGCATAGAAGAAGCCAGCGCTGAACAAATCAACCTGATGACCGAACAAGTGTTCGGCACGCTGGACAGCAACCACCCCGGTGTCAGCACCTTTCAGGCCGCCGGCAATATTTTCCTGTCGGGCCCCATTCAGGTTCTGAGCTTCAGCTACTTCCAGGCCGACTTCCCGGACACCTTCCGCACAGCGGTAGAAATCCGCAACGAAATTGCCGAGCACGGCTGGAACAAGGTTGTGGCTTTCCAAACCCGTAACCCCATGCACCGCGCCCACGAAGAGCTGTGCCGCATGGCCATGGACACCCTGGGTGCCGATGGCTGTGTTATCCATATGCTTCTGGGCAAACTCAAGGCCGGCGATATCCCCGCCGATGTACGCGATGCCTCGATCCGAAAAATGGCCGAGCTCTACTTCCCGCCCAACAGCACCATGATCACAGGTTATGGTTTTGACATGCTATACGCCGGGCCTCGTGAAGCGGTTCTGCACGCCCTGTTCCGTCAGAACATGGGCGCCACTCACCTGATCGTCGGTCGCGACCACGCCGGTGTTGGCGACTACTACGGCGCCTTTGACGCCCAGACTATCTTCGACGAAAAAGTGCCCGAAGGCGCGCTGGAAATCGAGATCTTCAAAGCCGACCACACCGCCTATTCGAAGAAACTCAACAAGGTTGTGATGATGCGCGACGCGCCGGATCACAGCAAAGAGGACTTTGTACTCTTGTCGGGCACCAAGGTTCGCGAGATGCTCGGTCAAGGCATTGCGCCACCACCGGAATTTTCACGTCCGGAAGTGGCCAAGATTCTGATGGATTACTATCAGTCTCTCGACGCCTGATCCGATCGAGCATCCATAAAAAGCCCCGCATTTGCGGGGTTTTTTATGGGTGGCTTATAACGCTTTATAAAACCTCAATACACATCATATCTTCTGCCACAGTCACCGGACCTTTATAGGCGTTTTTCAAATAGGCGATACTCTCGGCCAACACCTGATCCGAGCTGGTGGCGATATGGCTGACCAACAGATGCCCGGCATTGGCGTCGCGCCCCATCTGCCCCCAGACACTGGGTTTTGCGTGCAAAGCTGAATTAACATCTTCCGGCGTAGTCATATGCACGACCAATATATCTACATCTTTGATGAAGTCGATAAAGCTGTGGTCTGATCCGGTTTGATCGCTGGCAAAGGCAATACTGTAGTCACCGATGTCGACTCGGTAGCCAACAGCTGGGATATCCCCATGAGGGACACTTCGACCCCGGACCAGAAAATCTTCATCGCGCCAAACTTCAGAGACTTCGGCACCACTCACATCTATCGTAATTGGATTAATTTCCAAGCGGCCATAGGTCACGCTAAATGCGCCCTGTTCACCGAACAGGCTTTCCAGAAAGCTATCGAGGGTTGGAACCTGAGCGGAACCCGATGGCCCGGAAATATTGATACTACCGCGTGGCGGGGTCCACAGTAGAGCCGGAAGTTCCGCTGAATGATCCGGATGAAAATGACTTAGGGCAACCAGATCAATATCGTTGAAACTTGCTCCAGACTTATCAAAGGGCACCTTGGTGCCACTGCCCGCATCAACCAGAATGCGGCTTACTCCATCAATCCACACGACATAACCCGATGAGGCCCGCTCACCATTTCCATTGGGACCGCCGGAACCCAAAACCTGTAGCTGGACACCGGAACCACTGCCCACCGGGCAGGTCGCCCAAGCCGAGGCGCAAATAAACAGGCCAACCAATATGGCATAGAGGTTTTTCAATTTGACGCTCCCGCTTCTTGTGTAATTTCAAAATGTAGGCCTTCCGGTCCTTCAAAAAACATCAGTCGGCGCTCACCTACAGCACCCCGTTCTTCGTAGGGCTGATAACCACTCTGTAAAAGAGTTGCTCGAAAAGCATCGATATCATCGACTCCAAATCCCAGATGATCCAGCGCACGTCCGCGACTTGGAACCACATCAAAGCCCTCATTGGGATAACTGATATGCACCCAGACATCGCCGTACAGAATGGTGTGAAAGATACCCTTGCCACGCGCGGGAATGTCTTCGCCACCGAATACTTCCAGAAACCACTGGCGCATGGTGTCCGG
>JBFHKI010000150.1:0-5512 GCA_041595415.1 Pseudomonadales bacterium
AGGCAAACTGGATATCCCGGTGGGTCGATTGCACAAAATGCGTATGGGGCCTGAATATCTTTCGGCATTTACCGTAGGCGACCAATTGCTTTGGGGAGCAGCTGAGCCTTTACGAAGAATGCTCAGAATCCTTCTGGAGACATAAAAAACAAAAGCTTAGCGGTATTTTGTGAAGTAAGTTGCCCGGAAAAGTTCTCAATTGGAGACAATGCTGTAATAATTGCGGCAACTTACTGACACAGGATAGGCGAGATGCGCGTTGGGACAACCGTCGTGACTAAGTTTCGATCTCAAAGGATTCTCTTGGCAATGGCGCTTTGCCTGCTTGCCGCCACTAAAGCATATTCTCTCGGTCTGGGAGAGATGCAGGTTACCTCGGTAATCAACGAACCCCTTGCAGCTACTATTCCTGTGCTTAATGCCGATGGGGTTCAACGCTCCGAGCTGATTGTTGCCCTCGGTAGCAACGCCGATTACGAAGCGACAGGTGTCAGCTGGGATTTCACTCATTCCGAATTACAATTTGATGTGGCTACTGCAGCTAATGGTGAGTTGGTTGTTAACGTCACTTCCAGTCGGCCAATAAGAGAGCCCTATCTGAATATGCTGGTTCAGGCCCGATGGCCGGCTGGCAGGTTATTAATGGAGTATACGGTGCTACTCGATTTTCCGGTGTTTTCCGGGCAGAGCAGTTCCGCTTCTACTTCAGGCAGTTCATCGTCCAGTGTTGCCAGTGCAATTTCTGCTACTCCGGCAGCTCAATCAACTCCTGTTGTAGCTCCTGCTCCAGAGCCTGCCCCTGCGCCAGCTCCCAGCCAAACTCCAATACCCCGGCTTGTTTCTGGCGCGCCGACAAATACCCGAATCGATACCTTACCCGAGGATCAATTCCGGATTCAAAATGGCGATACCCTCTGGAGTCTCGGAGGGCGGGTTGCTCAGGATCTGGGTGTATCTCGTCATCAAGCCATGTTGGCTATCCGCGAGACAAATCCGGATGTATTTATCCGGGGCGACATCAATATGCTGAGATCTGGCTCTGTTGTCCGTATGCCTTCGCGTGATGCGGCGTTGGCCAGAACCGAGGCTCAGGCTATTGCCGATTTCAGTCAGGTCATGGCAGGTGGTGCTCTGGCGGATGTTACACCCTTGCAATCCCGGGTAACCGATTTTCGAAATGAAGGTGCAGCCAGTCAGGCGGGTACGGCTCAGTTTCGTTTGACCGCAGGCAATCAAGCCGAAGCCGGTATCGCTGGAAGTAGTGTTGACGCTCTGGAAGAAGAAAATCAAAGCCTTTCCGATACCAATGCCGCCCTTGAGGAAGAGTTGGCTGCTGCCCGGATCGCCAACCGCGACTTGACTGAGCGTCTGCAAAACCTGGAAGAGCAGATTGCCGTCATGGAAGCTCTGATCGAAGTTGAAAATAATGAAATCAGGGCCGTACAGGAAGCCGTTACAACTGTTCAGCCAGTGGTGCAGCCGGTAACCAGTGCTGTGGTTCAGGAGCAGAGTTTGATGGGACGGCTCATGTCTTGGCTACCCTTGTTAGGATTGGTGCTTGTCGGGTTATTGGCAGGCGCATATTTGCTAATCCGTAGACAGAGATCGAACTCGGATGGCTTTGAGGATACCGATTACGCCGAGGACGCCGCGCCCTTTGGAGAAGATTCCGACGAGATGGAATCAGAATCCGGCTTGCAGGGCGATGCTGAACTCGACAACTTTGCGGGGCATGATAACTCCGATTCGGATGAAGAGGTCCAATCTCAAGCCGAGGCTGGGGACAAGTCAATTGGTGACGACCAGCCTGAAAATGACGATGATGACTGGGGTTCGGATTTTGATGACCTCGATTCTTTCTTTAACGAAGAGGAAGACCTGGAAGACGAACAGCTTTCTGCTGAAGACGAATCTGAAGAATCCGAGATGGAAAAAACCCTGGCTTTTGATGCAACGGCTATGGTGGATCTGGAGGGGGATGAATCTGAAAGTGATGAGGCCGATTCAGACGATGGCCTTGAATTTAGTGCTAATGTTGCAGAGCTCGATGAGAGCCTGTCTGAGCAGACTGATGAACAAATAGTTGAACAAGAGTCTGCGGATAGTGTTGAGCCTGACGAAGTGGAAATTGAAACTCAGGAAGAAAATATTCTCGACTTCTCTTTGGATGAAGAAAGTTTGGACTTGCCTGAGGGCAGCCCCGAAACAGAGACAACAGCTGACCAGGCAGAAGACGATGCTTTTGCTATGGATTTTGACCTGGATATTGGCGACTTGCCTGCACAGGATAGCGCCGAGCCTGAGTCAGAAGATGGATCGGATGAAGATGAAAACACCCTGTCCTTTGATATTTCCGAATTGGATCTGCCCAAGGAGTTGGCTTCTGATACCGATGTTGAAACTGAGATAGCAGCTGAACCTGAATCCGAGATTGAAACTGAACAGGAAGAAGATGCTGAAGTATCGGACAATGAAGAAGCGGAGCACGACCTCAGTGATTTTTCCTTCGATGATCTGGATGATGAAACCGATGAGGCTGAGGACACTGTTACGGAAGATCTCGATAGTCTATTGGAAGACTTGGATGACAGTCTGGAAGAGGTGGACTCTGAAGCCGACACGGATGAGGAGGTAGAAAGCTTCCTGAGCGATATGGGGTTGGATGAAACCAAAGCAGAGGACTCAGATGGTTTGAGCCTCGATGAGGAGCTAGAACTGCCAGATCTGGATGACGACGTAGATGATTTGCTCAACGATTTTACCGATTCCGATATGGATGAAGACGACGATTCACTGGGTATGAGTGAAACCGAAGAGTCAGAAACCAAGCTGGAATTAGCTTCTGCCTATATGGAAATGGGAGATAATACTGGAGCCAAGGAATTACTTGATGAAGTTATTCGTGATGGTGACGAGAGCTCTAAAGCCAAAGCTCAGGTTATGTTGGACAGCATCAGCTAAGCCAGTTTTTTCTCTTGCTCAAAGGCTCAGGTGTATTGCCTGGGCCTTTGTCGCTTCAGGGACTTTGAATAGTTGTGAATGATTCTTCAGTTAATCGATTTGCCGCCTGTGTAGAGTACGACGGGCATAACTATTGTGGATGGCAGCGTCAGGAACACAGTCCCTCCGTCCAAGCCAAGGTGGAAGAAGCTCTCAGTATTATCGCTGACCATCCGGTGCAGGTAATCTGTGCGGGGCGAACCGATACCGGTGTACATGCAACCGGTCAAATCATTCACTTTGAGTCTTTCAGTCCGCGTTCGGAGTACAACTGGACCAGAGGCGCGACATCCCGATTGCCGAAGGATATTTGCCTGCGTTGGGCCAAGGCCGTTCCGCAGAACTTTCATGCGCGTTTCTCTGCTCTGTCCCGGACTTACCGGTATTTCCTATTGCTGGGCAAAGGTCGAACAGCGATTGCGCCACAGGCTATCAGTCTGGCACAAACCACCTGTCTTGACTTGGAGCGTATGCAAGGCGGTTTAAATCTGCTGCTGGGAGAGCATGATTTTTCCGCTTTTCGCGGTGCACATTGTCAGGCAAAGAGCCCGGTTCGCAATATAGAATTTGCCAAGGTCCGGCAGCAGGGTGTTGTTGTTGAACTCGAAATTAGAGCTAATGCTTTTTTATTGCATATGGTACGTAACATTGTCGGAGCGCTTTTACCTTTGGGGACAGGTGAACTCAGCCTTGCAGAATTCGAGAGGATTTTTCACGGTCGGGACCGCACCAAGGCCCCGGCTACAGCACCGCCAAATGGGCTTTATCTGTCTAGGGTAGAATACCCATCTGAATTTGATTTGCCAGAAGGCCAGGACAACCTCTGGTTTTTACCCCAGGTATAAACTGATGCGCAGCCGAATTAAAATTTGTGGAATTCGTGACACTCATTCCGCCCAATTTGCGGAAAGTCTGGGTGTGCATGCACTCGGTATGGTCTTTGTTCCCGATACTCCTCGGGTGGTGGATATTGCAACCGCTCGGGAAATCGCCACTTCTGTAGGGCCTTTTATTCAGCGTGTAGGACTTTTTGTGAACCCTTCGGCTGACGAGGTCATTGATGTATTGGCCGAGGTGGAACTGGATATTTTGCAGTTTCATGGCGAAGAGTCAGTAGAGTTTTGCCAAAGTTTTGGTTTGCCATACTTAAAAGCCGTTCGGGTTCAAAATCAACAGCAGATCGAACAGGCGGACCGCATCTACACCAGCGCTGCTGCACTACTGGTCGATAGCTTTAGCGACAAAGCTCGGGGAGGCACAGGAGAGACCTTTGACTGGCAATTGATTCCGCGTACAACTCGTCCTTTGATTCTTGCAGGTGGTTTAAATGCAGAAAATGTAGCAGAGGCAATTACCCTTGTCGCACCCTATGCGGTTGATGTCAGTAGCGGTGTTGAATCTGCCCCAGGGGTCAAAGATACTGCTAAAATGCGCGACTTTGTTGAGGCGGTTGGAAAAGGCTAATTGCCAATTCTACCTCGATCCATAATTTCCATTTTCGACGTTTAAAGGTTTCCATGTCTTCCGAAAGCGCAAGAAGTTCACTGTTTCGTCAATTTCCCGACGAAAACGGCCGGTTTGGTATCTACGGCGGCCGCTATGTCGCCGAAACTCTCATGCATGCGCTGGATGAACTCGACCGAATATATGCAGAGCTTAAAAATGATCCGGCATTTCTTGCCGAAATGGATCGTGATCTTAAATATTATGTCGGCCGACCATCACCTCTCTATCTGGCAGAACGACTGACAGAACACGCCGGTGGGGCAAAGATTTACCTTAAGCGTGAGGACTTGAATCACACCGGTGCGCATAAAATAAATAACACCATTGGTCAGGCCTTGCTGGCTAAACACACGGGTAAGAAGCGAATTATTGCTGAAACCGGAGCAGGGCAGCATGGCGTTGCCAGTGCAACTATCGCTGCGCGTCTGGGTCTTGAGTGTGTTGTTTATATGGGCGCCGATGATATTGCTCGTCAGGCTCCGAATGTTTATCGCATGAAGTTACTTGGTGCACAGGTAGTTCCTGTTACTTCGGGTTCCCGCACGCTTAAAGACGCTTTAAACGAGGCCCTGAGGGACTGGGTAACCAATGTGGACGATACCTTCTACATTATTGGCACAGTTGCCGGACCACATCCATACCCTATGCTGGTGAGGGACTTTCAGGCAGTCATTGGTCGAGAAGCTCGCGCCCAATGCCTGGAGTTGGAGGGACGACTTCCGGATGCTTTGGTAGCCTGTGTCGGTGGTGGTTCAAATGCTATTGGCTTGTTTTATCCTTTTTTACAAGATGAATCTGTTGCCATGTATGGTGTTGAAGCTGGTGGTGATGGTGTTGACACAGGGCGACACGCTGCGCCACTTTCAGCTGGTCGGCCCGGTGTGTTACACGGGAACAAAACCTATGTTATGGCTGATGATAACGGCCAGATTATCGAAACCCATTCGGTGTCCGCCGGGCTGGATTATCCGGGTGTGGGGCCAGAGCACTCTTGGTTGAAAGATAT
>JBFHKI010000151.1:0-5474 GCA_041595415.1 Pseudomonadales bacterium
CCTCGAAAACGGACGCGAACTTTACTGAGAGGCCAATCTGTTGTCAATGAAGTGCGGCGCTATTTTGGCGACCAATGGGGGTTGTCGACAAAGGTTTTCGTGTCGATCTACCTCTTTGGACTCGAATAATTTTGCAAAGGGTCGTAGACTCGGATTATTCAGGCAAAAATAATCACAAAAATTGATTTTGCTTTCGCAATAATGGCGATAGCTGCGAACGATTTGGCGATTCGCGGTTAAACTATCGCCAGGTAAAATTTTTTGGGGACAGTCATGAAAATAAAACTACTCGCAATCGCGGCGGCAGCACTGGTGTTGTACGGGTGTAATCAGGCGCCTGAGGAGCCGGCCGTGGTTGCAGATCCAATCAATTACGCCGATAAGGTATTGATCAACGGGAAGATTTTAACCGTTGATGAAAACTTCAGTGTTGTTGAAGCGCTCGCCATTGAGGGAGAGCGCATTTCGGCAGTGGGGGATAACACAACCGTATCCGCCTTGATTGGCGATTCAACAGAAGTTATTGATCTGCAAGGAAGAACGGTAATACCGGGCCTGATAGACAATCACTTGCACTTTATTCGCGCCGGACAACGTTGGAATTTGCAGGCTCGCATTGATGGTGTTAACAACCGTCAGGAAGCGCTGGATATCATCGCCGATAAGGCTGCCAGCATGGATCCGGGTGACTGGTTTATGGTGCAGGGCGGTTGGTGGCCTGGTCAGTTTGCCGACCAGCCTGGTGGTTTTAGTCTGGAGGAACTGGATTCGGTGGCTCCGGATAATCCCATGTTTCTGCAGCTGGTTTATTTTACGGTTTATGCCAATTCGTTGGCTTTGCAAGCTGTAGGGGTGGACCCTTCCGAGGGTGCCGAACACGGCGGCCCGGTATTGATCTCACCACAACCTCCTTACGGTGCGCTGAACGAACAAATGCCGGAAGTTGATCGTGAACAGATTAAACAAAATGTCCGCGATGTGATTGCCGAGTTGAACCGTACAGGTTTGACCAGTGTGTATGATGTAGGTCGTCCGCCAGAGGGCGATATCACTTTGCTGGACGAAATGTCGCAAGAGGGTAATTTGAATATGCGCGTCTGGCATACCCTCAAGTATGAAGCCTACAACGAAGAAGATGCCGATGAGGCGATAGCTTTGATCAAGAGCAGCGAGCCTGGAAACGGAGATTACCTCGGCCTTTTGGGTGTAGGCGAGCATGTCTACTTGCCTTTCTTTGACTTGCCGGGCTTTGAAGATGTCTATTCTGATGAAATCGTAGCGGAGTTTGGCCGCATTTCACGTGCCGCGGCCGAACAGGGTCTGCGTATCAACGAGCACACCATGATGGATCAAACCATCAATAGTGCACTGGATGCCTGGGAAGTTATTAATGAAGACATACCTCTTGCGCCCCTGCGCTGGAGTCTGGAACATCTCTTTAACCCTTCGGTCGAAACTCTGCAGCGCATGAAAGATCTGGGTATTACAGCCACAGTACACAGTGTCGCCCAGACTCTACCGCCAGCTCTTCAGCCGCCAATGCGAACCATTCAGGATATGGGTTTGATTTGGGGGCTGGGTTCCGATGGCACCATCGTTACACCCTATCAGCCTTTTTTGACTTTGGGCTGGGCTGTAACCGGACGAACTGTAAATGGCCAGCAGTTGCATGATCAGACTGTAACCCGTGAAGAGGCCCTGATTGCCCATACACGAAGCAACGCCTATCTGCTGTTTAAAGAAGATGATCTGGGCAGCCTTGAAGTCGGTAAATTTGCCGATCTGGTTGTGTTGAATAAGGATTACATGACGGTTCCAGAAGATGAGATCTTTTATATCGAGTCAGAGCTGACTATGGTTGGCGGAGAGGTTGTATATGAGGCCGAAGAGGATGCAGCTGCCCAGGCTGGTCCGGGTGCGCCTCCGCAAATGCCAGTTTCCGACTCAGTGCCAGATCGTATTGCTATCTATAAAAGTGTAGATGGTGTGGATCTTCAAGTGCATATCTTTAATGCCAAAGGAGTAATGGATGGAGAGAAAAGTCCGGCGCTAGTATTTATGCACGGTGGGGGGTTGCGACGCGGTAGTCCTGAACAGGGTTATGAGTTTGCGGATAACTTCACACAGGAGGGTGTGGCGGTTGTGGCAGTTCAGTACCGCTTGCTGGACAACAACGCCGAGACTTTGGATCAGTTGATCGCCGATGCCAAATCGGCGGTTCGTTGGTTGCGTGAAAACGCCGAAGATCTGTCCATTGATCCCGATCGCATTGTTATGGCGGGGCACTCCGCCGGCGCATTTCTGAGTCTGACAACCGGTGTGCTGCCCAAGTTTGAAGAGCATTCCGAGAATTTACAGGTCAGTTCTGTTCCCAACGCTCTGATTCCCTGGTCAGCAATGGTGAGTCGCGCAGATGATCCCGAAAACTCCATGTTGCCAGAGGGGCTGCAAATGGATGACTTGTCGCCAGCCAGTTATGTAAGGCCAGGGTTGCCGCCAGCCATGTTTATTCATGGCGACATGGATCCCGTTGCGCCCTATGAAGTGGCGCAAAGTTTTGAGCAGCGCTACCGTGCTGCGGGTAATAATTCGTCCTTTCATGTTGTGGAAGGAGCGGATCACTTTTTTGCTGAGCCTGAGCAGCGCGCTCAGGTTATGGAGTTAATCAGCCAGTTTCTGGCTGAGCTTGGTTATTCCAAAACCTAATAGTTTGGGAATACAAATAGGGGGAGTAAATGGGGAAGTATTGGGCTGTTTTACTGGCAGCGGTCATTCTTGCGGCATGTTCGCAAGCACCTGAGAATGTTACAGAATCACTGGAGCTTGAAGCTAGTCAGCGCCCGAATGTGCTTTTTATTCTGGCGGACGATATGGGTTTTGGCGATGTCGGTTACAACGGTAGCGAGATTGCAACGCCAAATCTTGACCAGATGGCCCAGCAGGGAATGACGCTGGACCGAAACTATGTATATCCCGTATGCAGTCCTACCCGAGCGGCTCTGTTAACAGGCCAGTACCCCTTCCATATGGGTATTGAGGGGCCAATCGACGACTATTCAAGCCTGCCGGAAGAGATAAAGACCCTGCCGCAGTATTTCAAGGATCTGGGGTATCAGACCCATATGATAGGCAAGTGGCACCTGGGCTTATCCGAGACGGATTCCTGGCCCACGGCCAAAGGTTTTGACAGCTTTTACGGCATGTTAGGCGGCTGGATAGATTTTTATACCCATGTGTTTGCCAATCGTCTGGACTGGCAACGCAATGGTGTTTCGGTCTATGAAGAAGGCCATTCCACAGATTTAATGACGGATGAGGCCATCCGGCTTATCCGGTCCCAAGATGCTGCTGAGCCATTTCTGCTCTACCTTGCATATAACGCCCCTCACAGCCCGCTGCAGCATCCGCCTAGCTATTCTGGTCTGAATAGTTACCCGGAAACCTCGGATCGCAGTGTTTACGCCGAGATGATGACCCATATGGATGCCGCTATCGGCCGGGTTTTGGGTGCACTTGAAGAGCAGGGCATTCTCGAGAACACCATTGTGGTGTTTTCCGGAGATAATGGTGGTGCGTTGAACTTGGGAGCCAGCAATGGTGATTTGCGCGGTGGCAAGCGCAGCGCTTATGAGGGTGGAATAAGGGTTCCCGGTATAATCAGCTGGCCCGGTAAAATTGCTTCGGGTGCTGTGCTGGAGCAGCAAATAGCTGTGCATGACTGGCTGCCGACTTTGCTGGATGCGGTCGGGTCCTCAGCCGATCAGGTTGAAAATAGTTACGGGCAGAATATGTGGCCGGCATTGGCCGAGGGAGTCGAGGTTGATAGAAATATCACCATTATGGGGGCGACCGATAATCTTGCCGTTTTTGACTGGCCTTACAAGCTGACCTATGTGCGTGATACGCCTGACGGCGAATTTGTAACCCAACTGTTCAATATTATTGAAGATCCACTGGAAAAGGCGGATCTGTCACGGTCGCATCCGGATATGACCCGCCGTCTTCTTGCCGAGATAGAAGCTATGCCGGAACCCGAGTTCAGTCGTCTTGAGCCCGAGTTCAACAATTCACCGCGTTATTATCCTCAGGGGCAACCAACCTGGGATTTGCGGCATGAAGCAAGTCTGGAGCCTTGGGCAGAAGCCGTTAGTAATGGAACTCTGCTCCCTTACCATGAGTAAACTGAATATGAAAAAATCATATTTCATGCTTTTTTGGCTGTCCCTTTGGTTGACTGCTTGTTCCGAGTCGCCGGATACGGTGGAAGTGCCGACACTAGATGCTCAGCCCCCTTCACCAGATAGACCCAATGTGGTTTTTATTCTGGTCGACGATATGGGTTTTGGTGATGTCGGTTATAACGGCAGTGAAATTGCTACACCGAATCTCGATGAAATGGCTCAAGCCGGTATGCAGCTTGATCGCAATTATGTTTACCCGATCTGCAGCCCAACTCGTGCTGGTTTGTTAACCGGGCATAACCCGCTCGATTATGGCATTGATGGGCCTATGTCAGACGATACAGGTCTGCCGCTGGATCTGAAAATCATGCCGGAATATTTCAAGGATTTGGGCTACCAGACCTTTTTGGTGGGTAAATGGCATCTGGGTATCGGTAATACGGATTATTGGCCCACTTCCAGAGGTTTTGATTCCCACTATGGATTTTTGGGCGGCTGGGTTGATTTCTACACCCATGTCTATGCCGGTGGTCTGGACTGGTCGCGGGGTGATGGCGTTTCTCTGCGGGAAGAAGGGCACGCAACAGATTTGTTCACTGCAGAAGCGCAAAAGGTGATACGCGAGCGTGATCCCGATTCACCCTTTTTCCTTTATTTGGCTTATAACGCGCCGCATTCGCCCTTGCAGAATATTCCGCAAAGTACCGAGCTCAATCAGGATGTAGAATCCGGCCACAGATATGTCTATGCCGAGATGGTAAGCCAGATGGATGAAGCCGTAGGGCAGGTGATAGATGTTCTTGATTCCCAGGGTGTGCTTGAAAATACCATAGTGGTTTTTTCCAGTGACAATGGCGGAGCTCTTGGGCTTGGAGCCAGTAACGGCGAATTGAGAGGAGGCAAGGGTAGTTCCCTCGAAGGTGGTTTGCGCGTGCCGGGCCTTATCTGGTGGCCAGGACAAGTTGAGGGTGGTAAGACGCTGGAACAGCAGATTGCTGTACACGACTGGTTGCCTACTTTGCTGGATGCTGTTGGTGCAGACTCCTCTGTGATCGAAAACCCTTACGGGCAGAGTATGTGGCCTGCTATCCACCAGGGGGTTCAGATGGATCGGGGGCGAATCGTTATGGGAGCACGGGAAAATAGGGCGGTTTTTGATTGGTCCTGGAAGCTGGTACGGGTCGGAGCTGATGGTGAATACCAGCTCTACAATGTAGAGCAAGATCCTTATGAGGAAAATGATCTGGCTAATGTTGAGCCGATGATTCTTGAGAGCCTGATCGATGTCTTGGA